>NZ_JATABH010000037.1:0-36731 GCF_036533775.1 Vibrio sp. M260112
GAATCAATGAAGAAATCATACGCCGATATGTAAGACATCAAGAGAAGCAAGAGCGAGTAGAGCAGCACCAGTTGGCGTTGGATTAAACAAAGGCCCCCTTTTAGGGGGCTCACACAAAGCCACCTTCTTTAGAAGGTGGTAATTTACTTGTTGGCTAATCGTTGCCCGCCAACGTCTGGCTTTAGCTCTAATGACTATCGGCCCATATAGGCTACAATCACCTTATCTTCACCTAAGGTTCTTGAAAATACGTAAGCGTTGTCATTCATAATTTGTAGGTGTTTACCCGCGCCGATGGCAGGATGTTTTTGACGGAACTGACCGAGACTCTGCCAATGAGAAAGCAGTTGTTTTCTTTCACTATCTAATTTCCACACCATGTCAGAGCGAGTGCCTTGATGAAAATCATCCGCATAAGGCCCAAGCTCACGGCCCACTTCATCACCATAATAGATCTGTACCGCTCCAGGGCTTAGCAGGAGAGCATTGGCCGCATTGCGCTGCATGTCGAACGATTTGAAGCGGTTAAAGAACAGCTCGGTATCGTGAGAAGACATATAACTTACAGGGGTGAAGTCTGGCGTTGACTGAATCGAGTCTGCGTAGTTTTGGTAAACCTCCTGCATTTGAGAGAAACATGCTGCACCTTTATCAAGTTTTTTCTGCATATCGAAGTTAATCAAAGCATCAAAGCCTTGGTCAGCATAAGGTGAGCGATAGGCCGAATGACCCCATACTTCGCCCATCATCCAAAATGGCAGACCTTGCTGGCCATTCTGTTCTCTCCATGTGGATAAACCGTCACTCGCAGCTTGTTTGAGCTTGAGCCATACGTCACCCTCTACGTGTTTGACCGTGTCGACCCGAAAGCCATCGATTCCAAAGCGCTTCACCCAGTCAGATTGCCACTCTACCAAGTAGTCAGAGACGGTGTAGTTGTCTCTATTCACCACACGTGTATCAGGATTGTTGAGCAACCACTGAGGCGGGCGAACAAACTTGGAAGACTCGGTGCGAAAATCGGGTAAACCCGCTAGATTCATTGTGGTGTCGCTACTTCCGGGTTGAGAGTAACCAGGCAGTCCTGCTCGTACCCAATCAGGGCCCCACCAATTAATCCACTGATCGCTTTGATAATCGATATGATTGTTGTAGCTGTGCCAATTTTGCTCGGGTTGCGGTTTCCACTCTGCCCAACTATCTGGTAGTGCATCGCTGCGGGTAACCTGCAAGTTGTCGAACTGCATGTCTGCCAGAGTGGCATAACCTGAGTGGTTGACGACCGCATCCAGAAGAACCTTGATGCCGCGCTTATGTGCTTCAGAAACCAGAGTGCGCAGATCCTCTTCACTGCCGAAGTTTTGATCTATTTTGGTGAAGTCGCGCGTCCAGTAGCCATGGTAAGCATAGAAGGGAAAACTACCGCTCTCTCCGCCACCGACAAAACCATGCACTTGTTCAACAATTGGCGATAGCCAAATAGCGTCTGTACCTAAGCTCTTGATGTAGTCTAGCTTGCTAATTACCCCCTTGAGGTCACCACCATGGAAAGTGCCCACTTCTTGTTGTTGGTCTTTTTGACGTTGGTAGCTGTGATCATTGTCGGTGTCGCCATTGTTAAAGCGGTCGACCATAACAAAGTAGATATTGGCATTGTGGTAGCTAAATTGAGGTGTGTTCTCGGGAGACACGACAGGCTCTAAGAGGACTAAACCGCCACTGCTCTTAGCTGGTTTTAGAGTGACGGTGTTGCTGGATACTGTCACCATTTTCCCGCTTAATGCATCTCTTAGCTGGGTACCTTCTGCAAACGTATCACCAAGGTTAATGGTGACCTCTTTTCCGGAATACTGACGGCACTGAACATCAGGGATCGGTCGATTAAATGTTTTGTCACTTTTTGTCGCCTGTCGAGCGACAGTCAAGGTATTGAGTTCAGGATCTAAGCTAAAGGCATAGTCGCCACTAAAACGAATATTTAGGGGAAGAATGGTGTCCTTTCCGCAGCTTAGAGACAGTGGGCGACGAAATTTCACTTTTTGATTCTCTGGCGCTTTGCATGTTCCTTCTATGCCGGAAATCGTTAGCTGGTAGCTCTCCTTGTTTAAAGATAAAACGACCGGTTCAGAAGCCGAAAGAGGGACATCTCGAGTGGTTGTCGTGGTCGACAACGTAAGCGTAGGGCTGGCGAATACAGGAACACTGCACAGTACAGCAAGCATAATAGTGTTGGGCACAAATGGGCGTTTCACGTTACATCCTTGAGGTCATCGTATTGGTGGCTAAATACTCTAACCTAGCAAGTTGTGCCCAACATCATTCCCATCATCTACGCCCTAAATTCCTAGAGTGGTCACATTATCTTTTACTAGAGGAGGACATTAGTGAGTCATTCTTATTGGGACGCATGTTGGTAAATGGGAGTATGTATTCTCATTTTTGAAACTTTTGTTAATTATTTGCATGAAAAATAACTATCAATCAGCCCGATAGTCTAAATCATGTACCATAACTTACAATTCGCAATATTACTGTTTATAAATGACTCAATTAATCGCTGGAATCAGCTGCGATTTTTGCTATTTTGTTCGAATAAATAAAATGATACCAAGTGTTTCCATCTCCTTGATATTTCATGAGGGAGATGTAGTGAGGAAGCGTTTATGGACGTGGATGTTTTGCGCCAAGCTGCAGTGATTAAAGAAATTTCTGGTGATGTTGTTATTGTTTCTCCGGATGGGAAAGCACGTAAAGCCGAAGTCGGTGACACGGTTGCTAAAAATGAGATAGTGATTACGGCGAATCAGTCGACTATTGTGATGGAGTCGCCAACGGCCGCATATCATCTCGATTCAAATGCCATCGCTATTGAGCCCGATGTGGGTGAATGGGGGGCGGTTCCTATTGCCGGCGAAGTCAATTTTGAGCTGGCTAACCTTAGTGACGGTGCGTTCGATGAAGCGGAACTAGCCGCCATTCAAGAAGCTATTTTAGCTGGCGCGGACCCTACAGAATTGCTTGAAGCGACTGCCGCTGGCGGCGGAGCAGGTTCTGCAAACGCAGGTTTTGTGACCATTGATTATAATGGTGCAGAAGTGCTAGCAAGCACCTTCTTCGAAACCTCTGCTTTTGCGTCCAATAACCTTGATGAAACCGATGAAGAGGATAGACCATTAGTTTTTGCTGCTGGCGGGGAAAGCGTAAGCGAATCTTTGGCTGAAGGATCTTTATCTCAAGGTACTTACCCACAAACGATCACAAGCTCAGCTACGATTTTGGCTGGCGACTTACCGCTTGATCCCACTTCGTTTATTCCCAACGCTATTTCGCTAGCATCTCTTTTAAGTGAGTTGAATAGCGATATCACTTCTAACGGACAGCCCGTTACGTTCAGCTACAACGCCAGTGAAAATGAGATTGTTGGCGTTTTAGGTGGCGAAGAAGTACTCCGCATTGATATCGATACCAGCAATCTTGGTAAAGACGTTGTTCTTGAACTTACCACCACGATTTCTCAGCCAATTGACCATGTTCCTTCTGTTGCTGGCGGTCAGGTTGCTTTCGACAATGATCAGATTGTCGTGTCTTTCGAAATTGAAGGTAAAGATAGTGGCGGCAACTCGATTCGAACGCCAATTGATGCTCAGGTCACCATCGGGGATGGTGCCAATGCTGAATTTACTGCGATTGATAGCGCCAATGTTTTTGAAGCGGGTCTGAATGATGGATCGGGTGTTGGGGCAACGAATACGGAATTTGAAGGGACGCTTAATGGTGCCTTAGGGAGCGACAAGGTAACTGAACTGCAGATTGATGTTGATGCGTTTAATGCGGCGCAGCAGGATTCAGCGATCACCTCGCAAGGTCAAACTATTATTCTGGAAGCCGTTGATGGCCAGCCGGGTGTTTATTCAGGTTATATCTTACTTGAAGGTGTGCGAGTTAATGTACTCAAGATCACTATCGGTGATGTGACAAACAGCAATACGACGTTTAGCGCTGGCTATAAAGTTGAACTGTTGGATGTAATTGATCATAGTCAGCAGGGTATGGATTCGATTTCTATTCCATTGCCCGTGTTTGCTATTGATGCGGACAACGATCAGTCTGAGCGTTCACAACTCGTGATCAATATTGGTGATGACCTACAAGTTGTGACCGACGGCAGTTTAAGTGTCACCGAACCGGATCATATCGGCACCGCAGCCAGTAACCAGATTGATGTGATTATTGAGGCTGGGGCGGATAATGGTCAAGTAACGTCGTTTACGTTCGATGGCACAAAGTATGCGCTAGAGAGTGGCAAAACCGAATACAAAGTCACCGATGGTACAGTAAAAATCAGCGCTGACGGTCAGTTATCCTTTATTGCTGACAGCAACCTCAACCACGCAGCGAGTGAGACGATTCAGCACACCATAGTTGTTACCGTCACCGATAAAGACGGCGACACGCTGACCAGCACCGTGGGTCTTGCGATTGCAGACGGTAAAAATCCGCTGATTAACAGCATCACGTCAGTCGATGTGTTTGAGGCGGGGCTGAATGAAGGCTCACAGGTTGGGGGGACGAACACCACCGCCACGGGCACGATTGACTTTACCACAGGCAGTGACAAAGTCGTCGCGATGGGCATTGATGTTCAGACGTTTAATGATTCATCGACACTTAAATCAGCTGGTCAGGATGTGGTGCTTGAAGAAGTTTCTACTGGCGTTTATCGCGGCTACATCACCACAGACGATGGTAAACAAGTCGACGTACTGTCTATTATCCTCGATCAAAATAAACTTGGTGAGTACCGCGTCACCTTGCTTGAGGAAGTCGATCATTCAACCCAAGGGCAAGACAGTCTAGCAGTCAGCATTCCAGTCTATGCTGTCGACAGTGATAACGATCATTCAGCTAACAGCCAGTTAGTGATAAACATTGGCGATGATCTTGCCAAGATTGATGGCTTTGCAGATGGTAGCAAATTTAAAGTCAACGAAGATGATACCGTGACCGGCTCTTCACCAGATCAGCCTGTCATTACTGGTGAGTTTGAAACAACTCAAGGTGCTGACACGGTTGTTAAGTATGAGCTAGTGAACATTGGCGACTCTCAGAATGGCCTGACATCAGGTGGTTTTGACGTCACAATTCAAGATGTCAGCACACCGACGGGTCCAACGGTATATCACGGCGTTGCCAATGGTATTGTGGTCTTCACGCTTGAATTAGCAAGTGACGGCAGCTACACCTATAGCCAAATTAAAGCGCTCGACCATGCTCAGGGTGAAGATAGCTTAACCATCCCATTTGATGTGGTAGCGATTGATCGTGATGGGGATAAATCCCAACCTATTCGCCTACCTATTGAAGTAACCGATGACAAACCAACTTTAACTGGTACCACTGGTGCTACACAAGTCGATGAAGATGACTTATCTGGAGTAGGCTCAGACCAGAATCACAGCACTCACGTCTCTGGTTCATTCACCGTTACTGAAGGCGCGGATAGCGTCGTTAAATATGAACTCGCTGATGCCGATAAGATACTTGAAGATTTAACCAGCGGTGGTGAAGCTCTTACCTGGCGACCGGTTGCTCAAAACGGAACTGAGTTTAGTTATACAGCGCAAACGGCAAGTGGTGATGCGGTATTTACCATTACGTTTAATGCCGCTGACAATAGCTACCGCTTTGAGTTGCTTAAATCACTCGATCACCTTGCGGGGGCTGGAGAAAACAGTCTTCAGATCAATTTCACTATCAAAGCCACTGATTTTGACGGCGATGAGAGTAATGTGATCACTTTGCCTATTCGAGTGGTAGATGATATTCCGACCTTAACGGGACAGGCGCTTACTGCTGAAGAGGGAGAAGGCTGGAGTAGTACGGTCAATATGTTTGCCAATCAGACTGATAAAGGCGCAGACAATGCCACTCTGACCCAGATAGAAGGGACTCAAGACAGTCATGGTGCACAAATCGTATTTGACGATGGAAATGGCAACTACACCAGCGTGGTAGATTTGAAGCCAGGTGCTCAAAGCCTATTTGTATTTGAACAGACTACAGGTTCAGGTGGTCAGGTTAGCCAACGCCATATCGGTTGGTTAGAGGTTAATTCCGATGGTCAAGTCACGTTCGCAGCGGTTAAAGACCTTGAGCACAGCGGAGATGAAATCAACTTTACAGTCAATATCACGGCAACTGACGGTGATAAGGATACGTCAGTGGTGCCCCTGGATATCACCATCACAGACCATGAAGCTGAACCGATAGCGCTTAAGGTGGTCACTTTCGAGGATGCGGGTCGCGACTCGCAAATCAACTATGCCGCGGGCAATGAGGCTGAGTGGGAAAATCTACAGGATAATCAAACTGGTCTGGCTGACTCACCAGCTAAAGTAGCACTATCGGTTGATCTATTTGATAGAGATAACGCAGAGGATATTGGTCAGTTGACCATTGAGAAGGGTCAGCACCGAGGCACGTTCTACTACGAAGAAAATGGCGTGTTCTACAAGTTACAACCCAACGCTTCTGGAGATATTATCTTTGATGGCTCGGTTCTAAAGCAGAGCTTTACGCAAAATGGCGCGCATACGACGGCCACGATTGACAACCTCTACTTTGTTCCAGATCGTAACTTTTCGACGGGTGGCAAAGGCGTTCAAATCAACTATCAGCTGCAAATTGATAATAATGGCAGCAACGACCATACCCTCGATTCAAGCTTCAATATTGAGATTGAAAGTGTAGCGGATATCGCAACTTGGAATGATGCTAATAGCCAGTATCATTACTCGTTAACCGAAGATGGTGACAACGCTACTCTCGAACTTCAAGCGGTAACCCAAGATAAAACTAGACCAGAGACAATAAGCTATGAACTTCGAGCAACAGCAGGCGAGGGTAAGTTCGAGCTTGTCGACAAAAATGGCCACCCACTGAGTCCGGATAGTAACGGCGTTTATCATGTCTCATCGGCAGATATTAAGACCATTCAGGTCAATCCAGTTGATAACTTCTCGGGTACGATTAAGCTGGAAGCCGTCGCAGTGACCACTGAAACTAGAAACCCATTATCAGGTAAAAAGGAGGCACACTCTGCACCACAAGAATTGATCTTCGATGTCGCACCGCAAGCCGACAAAGGTAGCTTCAGCGTTAATCGTATCAATATCTTCGAAGATAATGCAGCCACTCAGGACACGCTTGATCCGACAACTGATCGTGATCCGTTTACCCTTAATGAAGTGATTACCATGTCACCATCGCAAGACAGCGATGGCTCTGAAACGCTTTATGTGCGCATTTCAGGTATCACTGAAGGTGCTGAGTTGGTTTGGGCAGGGAGCGGTGCTAGCCAAATTACAGAAGTGACGGTTAACGGAATTACTTACAAAGAAATCCCATATGACCAGCTTAACAACGTAGAAGTTGTTCCAAAGCTACACAGCAATAATGACTTCAAATTTGATGTCACGGGTGTTGTGAAAGACAGTGCATCTCTGAGTACCGGTACTCAGGTCAGTGAGCAAGTGTTAGGTACTAAAACGGTTAACGTTGAAGTCAAGGGGGTCGTCGACATTCCAAAAGGCGATACGATCGGTTCCGGCTGGACGAATTTCAGTGAGAATGGCGTTGATGGAGTTGAAATCACCATCAAAGAAGATAAAGCGGCCGAACTTAAATTTACGATCCAGTCTGGTGAGCATGCTGACAATGAGCATGACACTTCCGAATCTGTGACGGTTCTACTATCAAACATCCCTCATGGTGTGGTGCTAGAAGACAGCGATGGCACTGTGATTGATTTGAACTTTGTTGGTTATGAAACCGGACCAGATGGTAAACCAGATACGGACAAGCCTATCTACGAAGCGAACATCACAGGCGATGTTAACAAGACTGGCATTGTGATTAAGCCCGTTGCTTCATCAACAGAGAACATCGATTTGAAAGCCACGATCATCGTGACTGAAAACGATGGTCATAGCCGTAGCTTTGAGCAAATTGTGCGCGTCAATGTTGAGCCTGTCATTGATACCAACCTGAATTACAAAAATGAAACCTCAGTTGGCCTTGAGGACTCCGCTATCAGCATCAACTGGTACCCAGAAGGTAAAGATTATCCAGATAGTGATGAGCACTTTACTTCGATTACTATTGGCGGCATTCAGCCTGGTTACACCGTTGAAGTCGCAGGTCAGCCCGTGGCGGTTAACTCCGATGGTACTCTTGTCATAGAGCCTCGACCAGGACAGTCGTTTGTAGACTTTACCACTGAGGCTCTTAAAGACGGCTTTATTAAAATCACGCCACCGAAGGATTCAAGCACAGACTTCGATCTGACGACGACCATCCAAATCGAAGAGCGCGATCATGAATACACCAGCGATAATATTGTTGGTGAAGGTGGTCGTGTAACCGCAACGCTTACCGGTTCGGTTCATGTTGAGGTGCGCCCTGTCGTAGAGCCTGATGATAAAGTCGATAACAGACTGGTTGTGACCAATGAAGCGGGCGATGCTATCCAAACGGTAATTCAGGCAGATGAAAAAGGTCAAATTCAATTTACCACGAACAGTGATAATACGAGTACGACTGGCGAGTACGTAGTTAAGTACCATAACACCGACGCTTCATCGAATGAGTTGGTACAAGATGTGATTATCCATCTTACCGATCAAAACGGTCATACTTTGTCTGAGGCTGTTCTTAGCCAACTGGTGGTGACGGGGGCTGCTTATGAAGGTGATGGTCGTTGGGTGATTGTAAATGAAGACAACTTCAGTATTAGCGCACCTCACGGACTGGATTTTCACCCTGACCAGCCAAATCAACCGAATGTCTACAACAAGCTCACCTTAACGGTCTACACTCAGGTTATTGATGAAGGTGAAGACGCCCATGAAAATTCACTGATAGATCGTCGTGAAACATCGTTAGAACTTTCATTCCCAGAATTGATGAATTCAGGCAATGAGGTGGCGGCTTTCATTAAGATTGATGAACATGCAATTATCACCGGAACTGAGGATATTCAGGTCGATTTAGGTCATCAGCTTAACAGCGTCATTACCCTAACTCCTCCTATTGGAAACGAGTCGGCTGATGAAGTGACTATTATTATCGCGGGTAACGTCATGATTGGCGGACAATTCCCAGTGAATATCAGCGGTGCAGAAGTCGATTTCGTCAATGGAAACTATGTGTTCCAGACAAAAGTCTCTGCTGATGGTACGGTCGAGCTGTTTGATGGTCTAATGCTTAACCTGCCAAAAGACTACTCTGGTGACTTCAAGTTGCCAATCACGGTCATCACTAAAGATACCGCATCAGGCGATGAAAAAACGGACTCTGCACAGATTGTTATCAAAGTCGACCCGATAGCCGATGTGGCTGGCGACAAGCCGTCAGTTAGCGTCGAAGTGACTGGTTCACTAGATAGTGCCGGTCAACTTATTGATCAAAATGGTGATGGTATTGCGGACAAAGTTGGCTATGAAGATAGCTACATTCAACTCGATTTTGATCAACAAATCGGCGATACCAACAACGGTGGTGTAGAGGGCGGCAGTGAAGCGTTTAGCTCTATCACTTTAACTCTCGCTCCCCCTGCGGAAGGCGCTTTCTATGAGAAAGTGGTCGCGCTTGATGGCAGTGTATCATTCAAAGAGCTGGGTACTCAGGTTACTTTCTCTCAGAGTGAGATAGCAGCGCATGCGTTAGACAATGTGTTGTTTAAACCAACGCACAACTACCCTACGAGCAACAATGATAACAAGGTAACGATCAATATTACTGGTACCGTGATTGATACAGTGACCTTTAATGAAACTGGGACATCAACGACGACCGATCATACCGACAACTTTTCAACCAGTGTCGAGTTTGAAGTGGTGCCAGTGGTGGATGAAGTGGTTGTAACTGGCCCTGGAGCGCATCCTGATCAATCAATTGAACTGACGGGTACGGAAGATCATCCTATTTCATTGAGCAGTTCAGGAAGCGTTTCTGTTTCACTCACCGACACTGATGGCTCTGAAACATTTGTATCGATTAAGTTTACTAATGTACCGGATGGATTCCTGTTTACAGCGGATCCAGCCAGTGGCTACACGGTGAAAAACAATGGCAATGGAGAGTGGAGTGTCAAATTGCCTGCCGGTAGCGGTGATAGCCTTGATTTATCACATATTTCGGTAGTTCCACCCAAGCATTTCAGTGGTACTGCTGAATTCGGTATCACGGTATTTACTCAAGAATCACTATTGGGTGTCCCAACTGAAGCAAGTAATTTACCGAAGTTTGTAGTGACCGTGCTACCTGAAGGTGACCTTGTTGATACCGATGTGACTGATTCGGTGACGGGAAATGAAGGAACTAATATCGATATCGCTATTAATGCTTCAGTTGTGGATAGGGCTTTGTCTGCCAATGGTGGTGTGATCCATGAAAATGCACCTGAAACTCTTCGCCTCGAAGTGACCAACGTTCCACAAGATGCATCAATTTTGTATCCAGATGGTACGCCAGCGAGTTACAACCCAGCCACAGGTGTTTGGACGCTTGAGGTGAATGCCCAGCAGTTGGATAAGATCATTTTTAATTCTGGTCAGCACAACAGTGATGGGGGCAATGCATTAGGAATCAATGGACCGATTCATATCTCAGTTCAGTCGGTCGACAATGGTGCTTTAGGGCCTAAATCTGAATTTGACGTTGATTTGGTGATTGATCCAGTCAACGACCAGCCAACTTTCGTCAATGTGATTGATCTTGAGACAACAGAAGATGTAGTGGGTGGCCTTGCGATTAACCAGTTTGGTATTGCTGATATAGATGCGACCTATGATGACCCTGATGTCACGTACGAGTTGACGCTACAAGTGAATTCAGGAACGCTAGAGTTCCTGAGTGATGCCAAGGTTAACTTTACCATCGCGGCTGATGGCAGTCTTGTTGCTAGCGGAAAACTAGCTGACATCAATGCAGCGTTGGCTACTGGTAAAGTCATTTTTAAACCTGATGCAGACTTTAACGGGCCGGTTACTGTGACAGCGACTGTGGATGACGGTGGCAATAACGGTACGATTGATCCGGGTGATAGTTCAACGTCTTCAACCAATCAGACAACCTTTGTGATTAACGTTACTGAGGTAAATGATGCGCCTGTGCCAAAAGACTTTGACTTAGGTGATTTGCAAGAAGAAGGCAGCCTGACCATCAGCGTACAAGACTTGATTGATGGCACTTTTGATAAAGAAGGCAACACAATCAGCGTTGAAAGTCTGACCCTCGTCGAAGGTCAGGGTACCTTAGTTCAACAAGGCGATAACTGGGTGTTTGTTGCTGCGAAAGACTACAACGGCCCGGTGAAGATTAGCTACGTGGTTAAAGATGATGGCACGACCGATGGTCAAGCGGATCATCAGACTGGTAGTGCTGAGATCACCTTCGACGTAACTCCGTTTAATGACAAGCCTATGTTGGATATTAATGACATTACCGCGCAGATTAATGAAGATGTAAACCAACAGCTAAGTGGCATCTCAGTCAGTGATGTCGATTATGTTGGTGCTTCTGCTAATGACCTGATGACGGTCACGCTAAGTGTAGATGACGGTACACTTTCTCTCGTTGCTCCTTCTGGTTCGAGTGTTACTGCGACAGGCAACGGTAGCGGTACTCTGACGTTGTTAGGCACGCTCGCTGATCTTAACGCGTTACTTGATAAACCAAGCAGTAATAATGTTGGTGTATTCATTGATGCGAGTTCTGTGTCAGGAAATAGCGTCGATTTGCAAGTCACAGCGAAAGACAGCTGGAACTCTTCAGGTCTTGCGCTAGAGGCTGATCCAAAGAACTACACCATTACCGTTAATCCAGTCGCGGATGCGCCAACACTAACACTTGATAGCAGATATAGCTTCAACAAGCACATTACTGCAACCCAAAGCGCCAGCACGAGCGGAATTGCGATTGTAGGCATTATGGCGGCACTAACCGATACTAGCGAAGCGCTTACATTAGAAGTGAGGGATGTTCCTGCTGGTGCGATGATTGAGAGCGCTACAGGTTCGGTAACTCTGGTCGGAGACGTATGGCATGTCTCATCGCAGGCAATTGATGGCTTGATCATTAAAGATGTGAGTGACGGAGATCATACACTGCAGATCACCGCGGTATCACAGGAGCTTGCGCAAGATGGCAGCGTCATTGATCAGGCTGTATCAAGCAACCACATCGAAATTAATTTGAATGTGGTCAACAATATCAATGACTTAGATATCAACCGTGCATCGGAAACCGTAGCGGTTCGTCTGGATGGCAGTGGCTCAAATAGCACGCTGACGGGCGGTAGTGGTAATGATTTCTTTGAGGGTGGTTCAGGACACGATGTGTTAATTGGTGGAGCCGGTGATGATCACTTAGAAGGTGGTGACGGTGATGACATCCTTTATGGTGGCTTAGGTTCGGATATTCTCGTTGGTGGTACGGGTATGGATACCTTTGTCTGGGATCATATCGATGGTGGTTCACTCGACACCATCAAAGACTTCAAGGTGAGCGAAGGTGATAAGATTGATCTGCGCGAAGTGCTCTCTGAATTGAAGCAAAATACGCTTGATATGGAGAGCCTACTTGAACATCTTGATGTGAAGGTGGATGGTGACAACGTTGAACTCCATATCCATCCATTAGGTACAGGTGCAGAGGGGCAGTCGATTCTGGTTGAGAACCTCGCCCATCAGTTGGATAGCGACTTCGGTGCATTATCACAAGCTGATATGGTCTCATCACTACTGGAACATGTGATGGTTCACAACAACAGCTAACGTTCAACGCCCCTCAATGAGGGGCGTTTTTCTTGTTACTAAAGCGCTAAGATCATTTGGAACCAATCTGATAAGTGGCGACAAAACTTGCAACAGCCATTCTGACTGCCTGTTCAACTTGCTGACAGGTTGGAGGTGGTAAATGGGCGATTAACTGAGGCCAGAAAACGACAGCCTTGATACTTCCAATATACTGTTCAATAGCCGCTGAAACATCCTGTATGTCAAGAACACCCGCATCAATCCCCTGCTGAGCCCAACGTTGTAAGCCATAAGAATCTTCGATTGACTCAAACTTGGCAACCAACACCTTCGATGTATCCTGACAGCGTATACATTCTGCCATCATTAACCGAGCGGTGATTTGAAAGTCTTCATTACTGATATAGCACATCTGCTTGAGCGTATAATCGAGCAACTGTTGGTCAAGCGGGAGTGTAGGCTCAAACTCGACGGTAGTCTGGTCATCAAAGCGACACATCAGCTTATCAACGATGACGTCAAACAGAGCTTCTTTGTTGGGGTAGTACTTGTAGAGGGTGCGTTTAGAAACACCTGCGTGTTTAGAGATCCCCTCCATGCTCGCCTGATCGAACCCTTTGCTAGAAAAAACTACGATCGCAGACTTGATGATATCTTCTTGTTTTATATCACTTCTTTTAATCATTTAGTGACCCTAACAGCTAAAACGTAAACGACAGTGTTTACTTGTGTTTGGTAGTGTCTAAAGTATACACCATCGTTTACTTTTTTGGGGGATTGAGTTAAGAAAAATAGAGCAATTCGTTTGGTGGCGGGATAGTTACATCAATGGAATCAAATTTACCTCGACACCCGCTAACCATAACTCTGGTCGGAGAAACCGTTGAAGGCACTGAGCAGATGAAAACAACGTTTTGGTGGCAAAAGCCTCAGTTAGATGTCGCAAACGTTCAGCTAAATACTCAAAAATCATATTATTAACTTCATAATAAATAATGTTTTATTTATTGTTAGCCTGCTGTTTACAGGCTTTTCTATATTCTCGCTATTAAAACTTTTGTTTCCATTTATTATTTGTATACTGATTGAACAATATGAAACAGGTTGGCTTAGGGAGTAGCACATGGAACAAGAGCAGAGTCTATTTGAATGGCAGAGGATCAAGCGTTTTAACTTGCCTGTTTGGACTGTACTGATTGGCGTGCTTATAGCGAGAACAAGCTACTTCATGGCTTGGCCTTTTTTGGTTGTGTTCTTGTATCAGGATTATGACGCTTCAGCGATAGAAGTAGGGACTATGCTAGCGGCTTCCGCCATGATTGGTTCTGTGACGGGAGTGTACACAGGCTATTTGTCGGATAAGTTTGGCCGTAAATGGTTAATGGTCATCGGCTGTGTGTTTGGATTTGGGGCTTATACTGGCATTGCGATGGCTAGTGAGTTATGGCATTTCAGCCTGCTGATGTTGGTAACGGGCGTGATGCGACCAATGATTGATGACTCGGCCAAAGCGGTGATTGGTGACTCGTTATCTGATGGTAAGGATCGAGAGCTGGCCCTCAACCTGCGCTACTTTCTGTTGAATATCGGAGGTGCAGTTGGACCTCTTATTGGGGTGACTCTCGCATTGGCGGAACCGCAAGGCCTGTTTCTGATTACTGGATTCACCCATCTTTTCTATGCACTGTGGATTCTATTTGGTATCGAACGTAAAAGCGCCAAGGTTCATCAGCACACAGACAAAACCTTGCTTCCCAATTTTAGTCAAACGCTAAGAGTTATAGCCCGAGATAAAGTCTTTGTCTTACTACTGATTGCAAACTTGCTACTGATGTTTGTCTACGCTCAGTTGGAGTCTTCAGTGCCACAGGTGATTGTGCGCAGTGGTGTCGAAGGTGTGGCTAGATTGGTCGCAATGCTAATGGTCGTAAACAGTGCGACGATTATTTTGCTCCAGTTTCCATTACTCAAGATGCTAGAACGTGTACCCCTCTTTTCTCGGACCCGAATCGGGATGGTGCTAATTGCAGCTGGACAACTTGCCTTTATTATTTCACCTAACGACTCAACAATCGGTTGGGCTGTGGCATGTTTTATTGTTAGCTTAGGTGAAGTGATCACCTTTCCAACACTCAATGTTCAGATTGACCGATTGGCGCCTGCACACCTTAGGGGCTCATATTTTGGTGCGACAGCGCTCTATTCACTAGGCTTTGCGTTTGGCCCTATCCTCGGTGGATTTATGATTGAATGGTTCGGCGCAGGGTGGTTGTTTGGCCTTTGTTTTGCGATCTGTTTGACGATGATCTGGCTTTACGCCGTCGCTTCAAGAACAGAAGATCGCGTAGAAAGAGAGGTTGCGACACAGTAGCCCGAATTATCGGGCTACTGAAGACGCTAACTACTTGCTAAGTTGTGGCTCTGATTCGCCAGCGTGTTGCGGTTCCAACTGAATCGTTTGGGTTGGAAAGGCGATATCCGCTCCGTTTTGTTGGATGATATCGTAAATTTGCAGCAATACATCTTGCTTTACTTCGTGGTAGCGAATCCAGTTGACTGTTTTGGTGAAGGTGTAGACCAATAAAGTCAGAGATGACGGCGCAAAACCATTGAAGTTGACGATCAACGTCTGCTTAGTATCGATATCGGGATGCTTCTGTAACATCGATTTGATGTCAGCGACGATCTGTTCAACCTTCGCCCCATCTTTATAGCGGATGCCGATGTTCTCATTAATGCGTCGATTGAGCATACGTGATGGGTTCTCAACCACGATATTGCTGAATACAGAATTAGGGACATAAATCGGACGTTTATCAAAGGTACGAATGATGGTCATTCGCCAGCCAATTCTCTCTACCGTTCCTTCGATTTGACGGTCGGGAGAGCGGATCCAGTCGCCAACTTTAAACGGACGATCGAAGTAAATCATCATTCCACCGAAGAAGTTGGAGAGCAAATCTTTTGCTGCCAAACCGACGATCAGGCCACCCACACCACCGAACGTTAACAGACCCGACAGACTGAGGCCAAACGCCTGCATCACGGTTAATGCGCCTATGACGATAAAGAATAGGCGTGACACCTTGGCAACGGCTTGAACGGTGGTTTCGTCGCGCGTTTTTTTGCTGAGTACATACTCTTCGATATTGTTGATCAGACGCACAGTGATCCAAACAAAGATCGCGATGACCAAAATGAGCTTCAAGGTACTTAGCCAATTGAGTTTCGACCCCATGTAATCTTCGAGCACAAATCCTAAGGAAATGGTCGCAGGCCAGCACCAAATCAACGTGCTTATGGGTGTTTTGAGGGCGTGAAGAGTGAGGTCATCCCAATGAAACCGAGTCTTGTTGACCAAAATTTCTAGTCGACTGTAGACAATGCGCCAAGCAATCCATGCGATGAAGCTGCCGATGGTAATAAGTAATACATTGGTGTCCCAGCTTTGCAGCAGAGTCGCCAGTGGTTGTGGCAAATATGTGATTAACTCGTTCATTTTTGACTCAATATCTTTCTGTTGTGGCATAAGTATAAGGGTTTGCCTATACCCAAACTAGTGACATTATGCTCAGAGGTCTATGAATATAAACATGAAAGTTAAAACGATGTCAGAATATCTGATTCAATTTGATAAGCGAACTCGTCAGGAGCACACTGTCAAATCTAGTCATTACGCGAATAAGGTAAACCATGAAATCAGGTGATAAACAATATGCAGTGATTGGCTTAGGTCGATTTGGCCTATCTGTTTGTCAAGAACTGCAACAATCCGGCGCCGAGGTTTTGGCTATTGATATCGATGAAGATCGAGTTAGGGCCGTTGCGGGTTTTGTCAGTCAAGCTTTAGTGGCGAACTGTGCGATAGAAGAGACGGTTGCCGAGCTAAGATTGAGCGACTACGACATGGTGATGATCGCAATTGGTTCTGATGTAAATGCCAGTATTTTAACGACTCTCGTAGTCAAAGAGGCTGGGGTAAAAACTGTCTGGGTAAAAGCCAATGATAAAAACCATGCGAAGATACTAAGCAAAATAGGTGCAGACCACGTCATTATGCCGGAACGTGATATGGGGATTCGTGTTGCTCGAAAAATGCTTGATAAACGAGTGCTTGAATTTCAAGAGTTGGGCTCCGATCTTGCCATGACCGAAATTGTGGTTGGCTCACGCTTGTTAGGGAAGACGCTAGGGGATCTTGCTTTATGTAAGGAGCAAGGTGTTGAAGTTCTAGGCTTTAAACGTGGACCGAATATCACCAAGGCACCGGATCTCGATCGAACTTTGGAGATTGGTGACCTGATCATTATCGTTGGTCCTAGTGAAACCTTATCGAGAAAGCTGAGTTCATTATGAGTCCGTTCAGTCGAAGGGATCTGTTTTACGCATTAGACCCCGAGAAAAAACAGAGTAAAGGCTCAGAGCCGAGAGTTATTCTGATCAGTTTTTTAAGTGTGTTGATACCCTCTGCGGTGCTGCTCACTCTCCCCGTTTTCTCGGTGAGTGGGCTTTCAATCACGGATGCACTATTTACTGCGACCTCCGCCATTAGTGTGACCGGGCTAGGCGTCGTCGATACGGCTGAGCACTTTACCCATTCAGGTAAAGTTTTGTTAATGCTGTTGATGCAGATAGGTGGCTTAGGCCAGATGACCCTTTCTGCGGTACTACTTTATATGTTTGGAGTGAGGCTGACCTTAAAGCAACAAGCGTTAGCTAAAGATGCATTGGGGCAAGACCGACAAGTTAACCTGAGACTGCTGGTGAAGCGGATCATCATTTTTGCCTGTATTGCCGAATCGATTGGGTTTGCGTTGCTAGCATTTCGTTGGGTGCCTCAACTGGGTTGGGGAGAAGGACTGTTCTATGCGATGTTCCACGCCATCTCGGCGTTCAACAATGCTGGCTTTGCTTTGTTCTCAGATAGCCTAATGAGTTTTGTTGATGACCCTTGGATAATCTTTACGCTTTCAGCGCTATTCATTCTTGGCGGTTTAGGGTTTACGGTGATTGGTGACGTATCTAGCAATTGGAGAGGTGGCTTTCGCACCTTGCAACTGCATACCAAGATAATGCTAGTCGCAACGCCTGCATTACTCTTGGTTGGTACCGTGCTGTTTTGGCTGCTGGAAAAATCGAATCCAGCAACCATGGCGGATTTGACGCCATCAGGTCAATGGCTCGCAGCGTTTTTTCAGTCAGCGAGTTCTCGAACAGCAGGTTTTAACAGTGTCGATTTGGCACACTTTACTCAGCCCGCTTTGCTCATCATGATTATTCTGATGTTGATTGGTGCGGGATCTACTTCTACTGGCGGTGGGATAAAAGTGTCAACGTTTGCAGTGGCGTTCGTGGCGACTTGGGCTTTCCTTCGTCAGAAGAAGCACGTGGTCATGTTTAAGCGTACCGTTGGCTGGCCTGTGGTGACTAAGTCTTTGGCGATTATAGTCGTGAGTGGTGCGATTTTAACCATAGCGATGTTTTTGTTGATGATTACCGAGCAGGCGAGTTTTGACAAAGTCATGTTTGAAACCATCTCGGCGTTTGCAACGGTGGGGCTTACAGCAGGTCTAACGGCTGAATTATCAGAGCCGGGGAAATACATCATAATCGTTGTGATGATAATCGGTCGAATTGGGCCGTTAACGTTGGCCTATATGCTGGCACGCCCTGAACCGACGTTGGTCAAGCATCCCGAGGGTATGGTGTTAACTGGTTAAAAGATTACTTCTCGCTAAAGTGGTCTGAAAGGGCGGAACGGCGATTCTTCGCTGAACCGCCTCCATCCATATCAATGGTGTTCTCATATCCCTCTTTCACGAAACGCTGAGTAGGGCTGTTTGGCTGGAGACGCCTCAGCTGTGGTGAGTTAAACGTGCCCGCAACTTGATAGACAGAGGTTCCTCCCCCCGTACTGACTGTTATCCGCTTGCCATCAAAGTCAAATTGGGTCGCGATAAGTCGGTCATTTCTAAAGACCCCTTGAGCATTTAACGTCAGAACTTCTGTCTGATAAGGTGGCGCTCCTACTTCAATCCATTGCCCGTAGACATGCTTCGGGTGAACATAGTCTTGGTAACTAAAGTAAAGCAGACTCGAGAATCCTAGAGCGAGTAATACAAAAATAGTTGCAGCGACGGTTTTTATGGCAGAACTCTTGATCATAACAGCGGATAGTCGCCTTAGGTATTGATTGAAAACAGCACGTGAGCTTGTAAAGGATAGAGCGTAGCATAATTTTGCATTGTTAATCTTTGAACCTCTGCCCAAAAAGCAATGTACGAATTTTCTGCATATTACTTACAGTCTAGCCCAACGGTGGATAACCACGGAATTAAGTGAGTTAAGTTTGTTTGTACGCCATTACTAGAGATTTGTTTTACCTATGGTTTATTTGTCGATAATTAAACGTACTCTTTGACCATATGTTAGTGAGGGAGTCCACCGTTATTACTCTCTTCAATCGGTATAGTGGTTGCTGAAATAGGACAATTCATATAAAACAAGGTTTTGCTTCTATGACGGAATATCGATGGAGAATGAAATGATCAAAGCAAACAGCTATTTTGAAGGACAAGTACAGTCACTAGGTTTTTCTCAACAAGACGGAGAGTCGAGCGTTGGGGTAATGGCTCCTGGAGAGTACACCTTTGGTACTGCTGCGGCAGAGCGCATGACAGTTGTGAAGGGTGCGCTTACCGTTAAAAAAGCGGGTGAAGACGAGTGGGTGACTTATGAGGCGGGTTCATCATTCCATGTCGAAAGTGACTCTTCATTTGACCTGAAAGTTTCTGTCTCAACGGCTTATCTATGTGAGTACTTAGGCTAGTTTTTGTTTGCCTGAGGTTATTAGCACAATGACTTCAGGCCCATTCATTTTGACAATCAAATTGACCCTCGCACTTGATTGCCTTCTTCTCTCTCATCCAATCTTATTTAAATTAATATCTTACCTGGCTTTGCTCGTCTGGTATAAAACTTGCAAAACATTTATAGCGCTTGTTAAGCCAAGTTTTACGTATAATTAATCGGAAATCTCGAATATAACCTCAGTTATTAGCAATTTTATTAATGTAACTATTGGCTATAATTAAACAAGAATAAGCTTGAGAGGGGGTGCTTATGGCTGTTGTACCAAAACACACTGACTCCCATAGTCGTTACGATCCAAGTAAGGAATTGACGGCCGACCAATTGCATCGCTTTGGCAAGGTTGCTCACAAAGCGCAAAAGCGTCGTGAGGAGGAAGTCGAAAGAGGAACGATTGCTGCTAATGCGAGAGCTGCTCGCGAAGCCGCATTTAGACCTATTGTGACACCAAAACGAGATAAACCTAATACGATCCGCTATGCGGCTTGGTTGATCGTGGTCATGGCGATATCGTTGTGGCTTATGTACATGACCGGTTAAACTTTTTTATTGGTGTTACCTTAGACAAGTCACTGGCGTGTTCGCCATTGTTTTGAAAGTCATTGTCATAGCCACGATAAAATCGGTATTGGTTTTTGCCTTTATGTTTGGCGGCGTACATCGCTTTATCGGCACAACGAGTGAGTTCGGGAAGGTTAGTTGCATCCTGAGGATAGAGCGCCACTCCTGCGCTGACGGTGAGTTCATTAATGCGTTCCGATGCTTGATAGCTGTCAGAGAACACCTGACATATCCTCTTAAGAATACCCTCCAAATCCTTTATTGAGTTTACATCGTAGAGCAGCAGAACAAACTCGTCGCCCGCAAAACGAGCAATGGAATAATCATGTCTGTCGGTTTGACGATCTTTGTTACGGATGTTGTTTTTGAGCCGATTCGCGAGATGTTGTAAGACTCGGTCGCCAACGTCATGTCCGTAGGTGTCGTTAATCGCTTTAAAGTTGTCGATATCGAGAAACACCATTGCCGTCACCTTGTTGCTGTTCTTTTGTTCTTCTAGTTTGCCTGCGGCCCAACTTTCAAAGCTCCATCGATTAGCAAGTCCAGTGAGTTGATCCAAATAAGCGAGATCTTCAATCCCTTCTTTATAGAGATCTTGCACATATTTCATCACTTTAGAGTAATAGAAAGCTGTGACATTGCAGAGTACACAGAGCGCAAGCAAGCTCACTACAAAGCGTCCCTGAAAAGCATCGGTAGTGTAAGGGGAAGCCTGTGCGAAAAGTACCGCGAGAGCAGCAACAACACACAAACCTGAGCTTAAAATCGCGCCAGTTTTGAAGTTGTTGGCGAAAATAAGCACCGCAACTATAGGATAAAGCCATAGAATCCGATCTGGCATATGTTCACCATAAATCAGTAGTAAAGTGGCTTGAAACAATAATATCCCACTCAAAACCACGTCACAGTGGTTGTGGCGTAGGTACTTGAATAAGTAGTAGAGATTAACTATCAATACAGTGGCTGAGAAAAAATTCACCGAGGCAAAGAAGTAGTCTTGAGTGGTGAGCCTTAACGCACCATAGCTAAGCAAGACCACAATGGCAATAATCGAACAGAGTAGCACAAGCTTGCTCTTGCGCGTTGCTCTGATATCCGCCATTTCAGCTATCTTTCGCCCAGCAAATTGTGGCATATAGTCATTATCCTTTACACATAACCCCTCAAGCAAAGTCTAGAAGAAAAAACAAAGTCTGAACGAGCCATGAAATTCGCAAAAATAAGAGTAATCAGTAATTTATATGCCATTCGGTGCTTATTGGTTGTGAGGTGTATTAGTTGTACTGAGTTTTGACGCATATGTAAGCGACTGTATTCATGCGTAAATTATTTATGGCGGTAGATTATTGACGGATTACAGCGAGATTGAATTTTTTGCAATTGTTATGGAATCGCCGATACTTATAATAAATAAATCTATCACTTTTGGAGGTTTTCGTGCGTCATGTCTCGCCTCTGCGCAGGAAGAAAACCAGCCCAAAGAGAAGGGCTGGCGGATTTAAAGTTGTTATTGCGGGATAAGTCCATACGGGAGGGATGTGAAAACGCTAGGTTGGCCCTTCACTGTTGGAGCCTCATTGACCTTCTGCCAATCAAGCAACATGATCGCTAGGACGTTCCGATGTTCCCCGTATGTGATATCGAAATCTCCAGTGACTGAAGGAATCATCCCTTTCTCACTATCTATCGCTTTTTGGATAGCGTAGCGAGTTTTTTCTACGACCGGATCATCTTCGAGTCCGGCGAGTAGAAACGTGATACCGACTTCCGCGATGACGTCTTCTTTCGCTCGAATGAGAATGGTATCGATGTTTTGGCGGAAATAGTCATAAATCCACTGATGCTGCTTTTCACTTACCAAATGTTGATAGTATTCAGAGTCGCCAAAAATAATATGGGTCATACCATAGAGTTTGTTTCCGTACTGCTGGTTGGACAGTTTTTTGTCTTCTACCTCTGGATAGGCTTGCTTAAATGCGGTTGTAAAACTATCGACGACATCTTGCTCACCTAGCTGCCTTAGCCAGTAGACCTGATTGGCTAGCTGTGCGGCCCAAGCCTTAATCATCTCTTGGTCTGTCGCATACTTGCTAAAGTCATAGCGGCGGATAATGGAACGAAGCATATCGTCTTGTTTGTGTTTTAGACCATACTCGTTGGCGCGTGCCATCGAACCCAGTAAATCAACACCAAGGTAGAGATATTCAGGCATGTGTTTTGTGACGTTATAACGCCTCATGCTTCTTTCATCCGTCTCATCAGTGTAGCCAGAAAGGCGCTTTTCAGAGTAAAGTAAGATTTGTTCTGGGGTATGAACTTCTGCTGCGAAACGATTAAGTCGACTTGCGACACGAGCCATATCACTCCAAACCGCGGCCGAATATTTGTCATCGAGCGTTTGACGGTACATCCTTAAGCCGTAGTGTCCTTCTTTAAAGGCTGGGAGGGTATAGAGCTGACTTTCATACGTATTGCGAATAAGATCTGCGGATGCTTCAAAGCTCGCTGTGTTTGCCGATGCGGTCGGTGTATGTATGAGGATTGCGCTAAGGCACAAGCCAATCAGCTTTTTATGCATGGTATAACCTATAAAAAAGGTGTTAGGGTATGGTGGCATAGTACTAGTCATTCCTTCCTTAAATGTAAGCTCAGGGTCAGATAAAAGTAAGGTTTGATTGCTTACATGCTTGCTACATAAACGTTGTTTTTTTATTCGCCGATGGTTGGGTGTCTATCCCAAAGCGATCTATATAAGCATTGGTACCACTGATTTTTTTGATGATGCGCAAGAATTGGTGGGGTGATAATAATATATTTGTCGATTGTCGATGAAATTTCGACCAATTTAATGTACGTTTTATATAACTAATATTAATAATAATTAACACTAGCACGTATGGATACGTCAATGAGTTGAGATTGAGTTTGCTCTGGTGTCTGTGATAGTTGTGGGGGATGGATGGCCTATCATGTGGGCAGGCAGCATTATATTAATGCGCTGTTTTTGATGACCTTTGTATTTTTTGTTGGGCTGGTTGAGTCACTTGACCGAAGTCAGAAAACGTTTTTGCGTGATAGTTTGCTGTCCCGTGCTAAGGAAGAGTTATCCATTGTTCGGTCGGAGCTTGAAGCCGCGATTGTCTCAGATATCTATGTTGCTAATGGGTTATCCGCTCTGGTTGCATCCAATCCAGAATTTGATTTTTCAGGATGGGATCTTATCGCATCGAGCATTATACGTAAGAGCCACCATGTTCAATTGCTAGGGCTAGCGCCGAATGATGTCGTTAAATTCGTTTATCCGTTGGAAGGAAACGAAGCGGTTTTAGGATTGAATTATCAATCCATTCCCAGTCAATGGCGTTCCGTAAAAAAAGCCCAGCAAATCCAAGACGTCTTTATCTCTGGCCCCGTCAATTTGGTACAGGGTGGTAAAGCTCTGATCGCACGTGTACCGATTTTTTCCGATCCTCCTTACAACACTGACTACTGGGGTGTGTGCAGTATGGTGATTTCTTTGGACTCACTCTTTTCTGAAGCAGGTGTTGCCTCGTTTGAGCATCGTTACAATCTAGCGATGCGTGGTGCCGATAGCTCAGGATCGGAAGGTGAGGTGTTTTACGGTTTTCAAACGACGTTTGATCAAGCATTCGCCTCAGAGTCTGTGTATTTTCCATACGGTAGCTGGCAGATCGCTGCATCGACGAAAAGTGACTTGCTAAGTGGAGCTAAGTGGTACCGAGTACACGTGGTTAGACTGCTTGGCTATCCGATGATAATTATGCTTATCTTGGCCTTTATTGCTACCTATCGGCTTTATATAGCGGCGAATGATCGTGCCCTGCGTGATGAACTGACACAGCTACCCAATCGTCGCTACTTTATGTATACCTTTGCTGAGCATTTTAACGCGGTGAAAAAGAACGGGGGCGGTGACTCTTTTGCCATTCTTAATATCGATTTAGATAAGTTCAAAGCGATTAACGATACGTTTGGCCATGCGGCAGGGGACAAGGTACTTGTTGCAACTGCCGAGAGGCTGAAAAGCGTGCTCAGAACCTCAGACATTGTTGCTCGTATGGGCGGCGACGAGTTTCTGGTGTTGCTGCCGAGAGTCGCAAGCACAGAGGATATTGACGTAATCAATATCGAGCTGCAAAAAGCCGTCTGCCATACGCCTGTTATCTATGAACAGCACTTAATTAATCTACGAGTGAGTGTTGGATATGCTATCTATGACCCTGAATTTGAAGACATAGAAGAGATGTTTAAACTCGCGGATTCTAGGATGTACGAAGAAAAACGCAGGCAGATATAAAGAGTTCTCACAAAAAGAGATTATACCGCTGCAATGCTGGTAAACCCATGCTATAGAAATAGTAAAGGAGCATTACAGGTATATGAGTATGAAGGACTTGTCTCAGTGGTTAAATGAGTATGGTGAAAGCCATCAGAATCCGATCAACCAAAAAATTCATAAGGTTGCGGTTCCCGGTATTTTTCTTTCTGTTGTTGGATTGATTTGGTCTATTCCACCCATTCAACTATTTGGTATGACACTTAACTGGGTGTGGCTTGCTGCATTGCCTGTCATGGTGTTTTATTTCAGGTTATCGTTAAGTGTATTCATAATGATGCTCGGTTTTACCCTAGCTTGTATTTCGTTGATTTGGTCATTAGAAGTGTTACAGCTCTCGGTGTTGTTTGTCTCTTTAGTGCTGTTTGCGGTTTTGTGGCTTTTTCAATTTATCGGCCATAAGATCGAGGGTAAGAAACCCTCATTCTTCGAAGACGTTCAGTTTTTGCTTATCGGCCCGGTGTGGGTGTTTAGAAAACACTGAGATCTGATCGATATCCCTATCTATTCACTTGCCCATTACATGTGGGCAAGTTCACATTTATTCTTTTCATTATTCATTTATCCTCATTGTTGTTAACAATTGTGACCATAGTCATGGTAAACGGTTGCTTGTTACCGGTAACATTGGCAAAGGTTACCGGTAACATAAGAATTACATCCGGTAGTAAACCAAAAGTCATATAGGCTTACCTGGACAACTGAAACAAATAAAGGATACCCCTCATTATGAAAGCAATGACGAAAACTCTGCTTGCCACTGCCATTACCGGTCTATTCTCTGTCTCTGCATTCGCGGCAGATTTTAACCTTAAGATTCAGTCGTCAGATCCTTCTGGTGACCTGAACTACAAGGTTCAACAGAATTGGGCGGAACGTGTAGAAAAAATGTCTAACGGCCGTATTGAAATTGATTTGCTGCCAGTAGGTTCAGTGGTGAAGCACACTGAGACTTTAGGTGCTATCAAAATGGGTATCCTTGATGGCCAAGTGACTGCGACTGGCTATTTTTCTGGTAAAGATCCAGCATTTGGTCTGATTGGTAACATGGTTGGTGCGTGGTCTGATACGACTCAGTTGCTTCAATACATGAACTACGGTGGTGGTAACGAGCTAATGACAGAGCTTTACGCTCCGTATGGTGTTAAGTTTGTTGGTGCATCGACCACAGGCGTAGAATCTTTTATCTCTAAGAAGCCAATTGATGGTGTTGATGATCTGAAAGGTCTCAAGCTACGTGCTCCGGAAGGACTTGTGCAGCAGGTTTTTGCCGCAGCAGGCGCGACTCCGGTAAACCTACCTGGGTCGGAAGTATTTACCGGACTAAGCAAGGGCGTTATTGATGCCGCGGACTACACGGTATTTTCAACGAACCAGAAAGCGGGTATGAATGATATCGCAACGCATCCTGTTCAACCTGGCTTCCACTCATTGCCACTGATTGATATCTCTATCTCACAAAAGAAATGGGACAAGATGCCAGCGGATCTACAAACCATCTTACAAACATCAGTGCGTGATTTCTCTTACGACATGACAACGCAACTGAAAATGGCAGACCAGATTGCGGTTAAAGAAGCGCAGGCAAATCCAAATATTACGATCCACAACTGGTCTGACGAAGAGCGTAAGAAATTCCGTGAGATCGCTAAGACTCAATGGAAAGTATTTGCTGAACGTTCACCGAATGCACAGAAGGTATATGACTCAGTGACGTCTTTCTTAGAGTCAAATGGCCTACTGTAATCATCAGCTTTAAAGCTAACCTTCCTGTTTAGCTTCTCTCTGGAGGGCTTACGCCCTCCAATTTTTTGGAACATTTGTTATGACTGATAAAACGCCGCATACACCACCTCAAGCGGAAGAGCAGCCGCGAAATATACTCGATCGCGCCATTATAAAAATCAGTAATCTGCTCAGTTGGTTCTTTATCGCCACCGTTCTGATCTCCTTCTATGAAGTGGTCATGCGCTATGCGTTTGATGCTCCGACTACTTGGGTTCACGAAACCGCCTCTTTTATCGGTGGGTCACTCTTTATCGTTGGTGGTATTTATGCCTTTGCTGCTAACAAACATGTACGAGTCGTATTGATCTATGATGCGGTGTCATCGCGTACGCGAAAATACCTCAATATTGTCCATCATGTTGTTGGGTTAGCGTTTGCAGGAATGCTTGCCTACGCGGCATATTCACTAGCCAATGAAGCCTGGTTTACTCCATGGGGCGAACTGCGGCTAGAAACATCGGGTTCTGTCTTGAACGCCCCTTATCCCGCGTTACTTAAAGGCATCATCTTTGTTGTCTTATGTATTCTTGTTGTCCAGTTTGTATTGCACCTGATCCAAGAAATCATGGGGCTAAGGAACAATGATAATGTTTGATTTATCTTCGATAGGCATTGCTTGGGGCAGTGCTCTAATGCTGGCAATGATGATTGGCTTACTGCTGACAGGAATGCAGTTGGCTTTTGTTACTGGCTTTGTTGCCATCTTTTTCACTCTGTTTTGGTTTGGTCCTGACGCCTTGCCTCTGATTGCAAGCCGTACGTACAGTTTCGCATCTGGATATGTATTTCTTGCAGTGCCGATGTTCGTATTGATGGCTGCACTACTGGATCGATCAGGTATTGCAAAAGATCTGTTTGATGCAATGAAATCGGTGGGTCGCAAGGTCAGGGGTGGTGTCGCCGTACAGACGCTTATGGTTGCGGTACTTTTGGCATCGATGTCTGGTGTGATTGGTGGTGAAACCGTGTTACTGGGCATCCTAGCTTTACCTCAAATGCTGCGTCTAGGTTATGACCGTAAATTAGCCATAGGAACGACTTGTGCTGGTGGCGCCCTTGGTACCATGCTTCCGCCTAGCATTGTATTGATTATCTACGGTATGACAGCAAGCGTGTCGATTGGCGACCTGTTTAAAGCTTCGTTTCTTCCTGCGTTTATTCTCGCTGGTTGCTACATCGCATATGTACTCATTCGTTGTAAGATCAATCCTGCTTTAGCGCCTATCCCAAGCGATAGTGATGAAACAGAGGAACCACAGGTCAGCTACTTCAAAGCGTTGTTCTTCCCGTTACTGTCGGTAGCCGTAGTATTGGGTAGTATCTACACGGGTGTCGCTTCGGTTACAGAAGCTTCGGCTCTGGGCGTCGTTGGTATCATGATCTCAGCGATTATCCGTGGTGAAATGAATTACACCATGTTGAAGGAAAGCGCGATTGCGACGATGAGAACCTGCGGGATGATCATGTGGATAGGCATTGGTGCCAGCGCACTTGTCGGTATCTACAACCTGATGGGCGGCATCAACTTTGTTGAAGAAGTGATTCTAAGCCTAAGTGGTGGTAGCGCAATTGGTACGCTTCTGATCATGATGGTGATTCTGCTCGTACTCGGCATGTTCCTTGACTGGGTTGGCGTAGCGTTGCTGACAATGCCTATTTTTGTGCCGATTATTACCGGTTTAGGTTTTGATCCAGTTTGGTTTGGTGTGGTGTTCTGTCTCAACATGCAGGTTTCATTTTTGTCACCACCGTTTGGTCCCGCGGCGTTTTATCTAAAATCTGTTGCGCCTAAAGACATTAGTCTTGGTGAAATATTCAGTTCGCTATTGCCATTTATCGGCCTTCAGATCTTGGTGTTAGGACTTGTGATTGTCTTCCCTGAATTAGCGATGTGGTGGAAATAGCCACTAAACGGTATAGAAATTTAGAACTTCACAGCCTTCGGTAAGTTAAGAAGGCTAAGGCTAGTATTGTCCGATGAAAGCAAAAAAAATCTTAGTAATGGGCGTGTCGGGTTGCGGCAAAAGCCTGATTGGCAGCGAGTTAGCCAAATCGTTACAGTTACCTTTTTACGATGGCGATGATTTTCATCCTCAGGCTAACGTGGAAAAAATGCGTCAGGGTATTCCCCTTGATGATGAAGACCGTATCGGCTGGCTTCACACTCTGAATAAACTGTACCGCGACAATGAATGTGCCGTTGTGGCTTGCTCCGCGTTAAAACCAGAGTATCGCGATATTTTACGTAGTGAGAACTCATCACTTGTGATTGTCTATCTGAAAGGAGACTTTGACACCATATGGGCTCGCCACAAAAATCGCGCTAACCACTACTTCAATGGTGAGGCCATGTTGCGCAGCCAGTTTGATACTTTGGTTGAGCCGACTAATGATGAAGCGCTGCATATCGATATTTCTCAATCAGTAGAGCAAGTCGTACAACAAGCATTAAACGCAATTGAGGCGAAAACGGTATGAGCAACGCAAATATCGCAATGATCGGATTAGGAGTGATGGGCAAAAGCCTTGCCTTAAACCTTATCGACCATGGTTTTTCAGTGGTTGGATTTGATATCGATCCGACAAATCAAGCTAGGGCAAAAAGTGAAGCAGAGCGATTGTCACAGCAACCCAAAAAGGGTCGTTATTTGGCCGCTATGGACTTAGGTGAGCTACTGGCCAATCTCGCATCCCCTCGCGTTATTGCACTGTCTGTTCCAGCCGGTTCCATCGTCGATTCGGTGATTGTGGATTTGTTAAACGCAGGATTAAGCCGCGAAGATATTGTTGTCGATACAGGCAACAGCTTATGGACGGACAGCGAACGTCGTGAGGTTGAGTATCAAGGTAAGCTACGCTTTTTCAGTACCGCAGTGTCTGGCGGTGAGATTGGCGCCAGATTTGGTCCCTCATTAATGGCGAGTGGGGACGAGGAAGCATGGTTGCAAATCGAACTGATGTGGCAAGCGATAGCAGCGAAAGTGGATAGCAATGGCATCCCTGTGGGTCAATTTGAAGCTGGAGAGCCTTGCGCGGCTTATCTTGGCCGAGCGGGCGCGGGTCATTATGTGAAAATGGTTCACAATGGCATTGAATATGCGGATATGCAGTTAATCTGCGAAGCGTACCACTTTATGTCTAGTGTGCTGTCCATGTCCGCGCAACAGATTGGTCAAGTCTTTGCCCAGTGGAATCAAGGCGTTCTTAATAGCTACCTGATGGAAATCAGTGCGGACATACTGCAAACTCTTGACCCCGTCACCGGAAAGCCTTTTGTTGAAATTGTCTTAGATAAGGCGGGCCAGAAAGGGACGGGTTTATGGACGGCGGTCAACTCTCTTCAACAAGGTGCGCCAGCACCTACGATCGCGCAAGCCGTTTTCGCCCGAGCTCAAAGCAGCCAGAAATCGATGCGTACGACGGCGGCAAATTGTTTAAGTACGGATATTGAGCCTCTCGTGGGGCTAGAACAGCAACAGACCATCAGTGAATTGCATGATGCTGTATATTGCGCCAAGCTGACCGTTTACGCGCAAGGGTTTGATTTGCTAAAAGTGACCTCCGATAGGGAAGGGTGGCAGCTCGACTTTGCCAATATCGCCAAAATCTGGCGTGCAGGATGTATCATTCGAGCTGTCTTTCTGCAACAAATCACGCAGGCTTATAGGGCTACACCTGATTTGGACAACCTTCTTTTCGCGGAGCACTTTGCCACTGAGCTTAAATCCCGTTCTTATGGTTGGAGATCAAGCATTGCTAAGTCGGCGATGACGGGTGTCCCGATGGCGGGGATAAGTTCTGCATTAAGTTATTTTGATGCTTTACGTTGCGATGTTCTACCGGCCAATTTACTCCAGGCACAACGCGACTATTTTGGAGCGCACAGTTACTCGCGTATAGATGAAGATGAGGCGGCGAAGTACCATTTGAACTGGCATTTAGAGCCAAGAAATCAAGTTAGGGTATGAAATAAGAGCGTTCACCAAATTGTGAACGCTTTTTTGTTACCTGTAACAATAAAATAATATCCGATGAAAGGTACTATGTTACCAGTAACACAAACAGGAAGATGCATAGAAACTCAGTTATGGCTAATAAGAAGAAAAGACCGACCTTACAAGATATCGCAGATCGAGTAGGGGTAACTAAAATGACAGTCAGCCGCTGTCTACGCGACCCATCACAGGTTTCCGAAGCTATAAAAGATAAAATAAATCAGGCGGTTGAAGAGCTGGGCTATATTCCCAATCGAGCACCGGACATTCTTTCAAACGCTAAGTCCAATGCCATCGGTGTGTTGGTTCCATCTTTAACGAACCAAGTCTTTGCCGAAGTGATAAGAGGTATTGAGTCGGTAACAACTCCTGCTGGTTATCAGACCATGATTGCTCACTATGGATATAGCACGGATATAGAAGAGCGAAGCATCGAATCTCTGCTGTCATACAACGTTGACGCCATTATTTTGTCTGAAAATGTGCATACCGAGAAAGCACGAAAGATGCTGCAAACGGCCTCTATCCCAATCATTGAAATCATGGACAGCTATTCTCCACGTATTGAACAGGCGGTTGGATTTGATAACGCTCAGGCATCCAAATCAATGACAGAAGCGATTCTGGCCAAAGGTAGGAAGCACATCGCCTATTTTGCTGCTCGTATGGATGAGCGTACGCGTTTGAAAATGGATGGCTATCATCAGGCAATGTCTGAGGCGGGCTTGGAAACCGTTAGCTTGCAGACGGAAGATGCATCCTCTTTTACTCTGGGGGCGAAGCTTCTTGGAGAGTTGGTAGAGCAGTACCCACAAGTCGATGGGATTGTCTGTACGAATGATGATTTAGCGATTGGTGCACTATACGAATGTCAGAGGCGCGGTATTCTCGTTCCACAACAGATGGCGATTGCGGGTTTCCACGGTCATGATATCAGTCAAGCGATGATACCTAAGCTCGCGACAGTGATAACGCCACGTGAACAAATCGGTCATGTCGCTGCGACGCAAATCATTGAGAGATTGAAAGGCAAAGAACAATGGCAGGAGAGCATTGATCTTGGTTACCGGATAGAACTTGGTGAAAGCATATAGTTGCAAAATGCAAATGTTAGCTTTTGCATTTTGCTTATAATTGCATCTTGAAAATCTATTATGCGCTTAGTTTTTATGAATTAGGTTATGAATTAAGCAAAAACAAGCAAATATTGGCTTAGTGAAAGTTGGCACGCATTCTGCTTCGTGTAGTTTGACCCTTCTTAAGCCGAGGGTCACCTAGCCAACTGACGTTGTTAGTGAACCTATCTTGTTCACACTTATATATAGCCAATCACCCATATTGTGATTGGCTTTTTTCTATTTGAGCGCCGTAAATCGAAATTATTCAGCCTCTTGGCACCCACTGTAGCAACTCGGTTTTCTAGGGCACACTGCGCCTCTTGAACAGATCACTCGCGCGTCCGACTCAATACCTCTTTCGATCCAGTTAATATTGAGAATCTTTGCGATAGTCGTAAATTCCTTTCGTATATGGCGTGGTATCGCAGCGCTTCCCCCGTTTCCGACACATAGAGCTTTAAGCTCTTCGGCAATCTCAAGTGAGTTTCCTCCCTGCGCATCAATCGCAGGATTGAGATCGATACCGGCACAAAGCACGCGGTTGTTGCCTGCGGGATCGGTCATATTTACCGACTCACAACAGTAAATTCTTGGCTCGTCACCGACATTCAGAATTGAGATCTGAGCAGAGCTTCCCTGTTGTGGTTCTGATAATTTCCTAAACACCGCCCAGTGCTGACATGGATCGTTAACTTTGCGCATGTTCCCCCAAGGAAGAGGGATCCCGTTGCCTCGGTAGACTGCTTTAAGCTTATTTTGACCATAGGCATCAAAATAGTGCCAGTGAGGGTAAGGAGAAACGACGGTCATTCGTCTCATCGCAACGGAAGGGGAAACGCCCGCTTTTAAGTGTACGTCGATTTCGTACCCGCTGCGGTCCAGTAACTGCCTAAATGGAACCTTAGGGCACAGTAGTGCGCCGGCGAAGAAGCTTGACTCAAAGTCTCGCCAAGCTTGCAAAATGTCCTGTGAGTTAAGTTCAGACGTCGTACTTGATTGGTTGCTCTCTTCCCAACTATTGGCATGGCCAACAGAGAGTACGCTCTTGAGTCCCTCTTTGCTGTGTAAAACACAGTGCCCAATATAAACGGCGAGGTCGTACTTAAGGCGAGTAGGGTACAGCTTTAAAATTTCATTGAGGAAGATGGTACCTGGTGGTTCAAAGAACGAGGTAACCACTTGTTTAGCGCTGACACCCAGCTCGTCAACGACGTCTTGTGGTGGTCGTGAAATCCAGCGGATAGTCAACCCAAGGCTACGAGCGATATCCATGAGATCTTCGGCAGAGAGGTTAAGTCGTTTCAGGCCCACTTCCTCTGCTGCTCTTTCAAGATCAGGGAAATGGTTCTGATTGCTCTCTTGGTGTGCTCGAATCAGTAAATGCGCAAACTGGCGGCCAGTAATACCAGTTTGTGAAAGCATCTCAGGGATAGCTATCTGTAAAATATCGTTTGAAAACAGGAAGCTTGGCTCGAGTGCCATACCACTGATCCCGCCTCGGTTTCCTTTGTCTGGTGTGATATCCGCTTGTTCGGGTTCATCGTCAAGAAACCAAGTCGGATCTTTTTGAAAAACTTCGGCGATCACTTCCAACATATCGATACTAGGGACCCGTTTTCCACGTTCGATCATCGATAAGTAAGAAACCGATGGCGCATACTCGGGATTAACCCTTATGCAACGAGCAGAGAGATCTTCCATAGTTAAGTGGTTGCGTTTCCTAAGATTTCTTATCTTAGTACCTAGAAAATGGGACTGGCGGATCAGGCTTTTTGACACTGGCATTTTGTAAAATTCACACTGTAAAATTTTTGTTGTGAAATTGTAGTAAAAAATTCACTAGTATAGAAAGTAAGCAAAGTCACAAATTCACATATAGACAGAATGGGATTTGAAATATTTGCGCAAGGACAAATAAGTTGTGAAATATCCGCGAGGGGAACACTATGAACATGCTGACAATCGATAAGACTGAAATCCAAGAACAAAATATGCCATTTATCGCTGAAGCAGTCTTCGCGGTAGAGACGATAGACGCTAGCCAAGCAATGGAAAAACAACAAAACGCTAAGCAGTTGCTTGACCGTTTGTTCCCACTAGAGAACGGTTCACATAAAGACGTAACAGCTTACGTAATCGACTACCGTCACGCAATGGCGTACTTCAAAGACGGCAGCCACAGCGGTCTAAAACACTCTAAGCACTTTGTGGCTTACACTGGTGAAAAAGAAGACCCAGCATCAATCCTGTTTAGAGATGGCACAGGTAGCCACGTGGAAGTAACTTTTGGCAATCATAAAGGCACAGGTTGCGTAGAGCTTATCGATATTGAAGATATCCAGCTTGAGACTTGCACCATGTTTCCTACGGCTATGACTGAGATTGCAGCTATGCGCCACTGGATCAGCGTGGTTAAAGGCGACGAAAAAGGTAAACCTAGCGCATGTACTGAGCAGAAAGAGTACACAGCAAAAAATGGTGACGATTACCAACTAGAGCGTTGCTACACAATGACTCGATAACCACAAGCATTACAACGAAAAAAGGATACCTTTCGGTATCCTTTTTTCGTGTTTATTTTGGCGTTAAAAATGAAGTTGTATAACGGATGTTACAACCGCACCTGCGCGACGAACACCTTCAATCTCAACTTTAATTTCACGCTCGATTTCTAACCCTTTACGGATAGGCGTTACTTTAGACAACGTACTAACCGCACGTACGCGGTTATCCGATTTCACAGGGTATGGGAAACGAACCTGATTAAGACCGATGTTGACGACCATCTTAGCCGTTGGGAACAAGTTGTTCTCTGGATCAACACTATCAGTCAACTTAGGCAATAAGGCCAGAGTAAGGAAACCGTGCGCAATTGTAGTCTTGAACGGTGACTCTGTAGCAGCACGCTCTGGATCGGTATGGATCCACTGCATATCTTCGGTCACTTGACCAAACTGGTTAATTCTCTCTTGCGAGATATCCAGCCAGTCGCCAGTATGAATAACTTCACCAATCTTAGACTGTAACTCAAGGTACACTTTTTGAGCTTCGGGCTTTAACTCGATTGTTTGTGGAGTCTGAGTAGTTGGCGTTTCTAGCGGATGGCGTAACTCGTCGTTAACTGCGGGAATGTGAAAATCACGCAGACGAGTAAACAGGTGGCGGTTATGAGCCTTATTAACAATTTCACCCCAGTATTCGCGTACAGTAGGAGACATCCACTGCATAAACTCAGAATGCTGCTTAGAAATTGATTCACCACGATGTTTAAATAAGTCAGCGACTTTCATAAAAACCTCAGAAATAGATCATGTTACTCGGTTAATTCCGTAATTTTGAAACAGTTCACACTATTGTGCAACGACTTTTGGGCGTACAGTTGTTGTCTTAAAGTGGTATTTTTTATTAAAAACATGAACTTATAAATAAAACACTATTTTATTGCAAAACTAACAATAGAGCTTTTATCCCATCGATTCCGCCCTTTTGGCTGGCTTTCTGTTGGATACGCCTTCAAAAACTGTTTAGTTTCTCAGCAGTTAAACCATAGTGAGTGAATTAATACTTTACAAGTAGCAGGGCTATACATAATATACGCCACGCAATGGAGAGATGGCTGAGTGGTTGAAAGCACCGGTCTTGAAAACCGGCATACGTTAATAGCGTATCTAGGGTTCAAATCCCTATCTCTCCGCCACTTATTCTTAGAAAAAGCCTTTGATTATCAAAGGCTTTTTTCGTATCTGAAGCATAGAAAAGTCACCTAACACAGATAGGTGATACATATGTATTTGATAAAACTGGCTTCTGGCGTGTACTACACGTGTATTGCCACCCCTGTTTTTCTACAAAACTCACATGACTATCCAAAGGAAGTTCGTTGGTTATGCGCGTGCTATTGGGTTGCTGTTTTTAGTTGCAGTAAATCCCATTTGTTCCCATAAAGATCTTGGAATACAACAACTGTGCCATATTCTTCAACGCGTGGCTCTTCATTAAAAACCACTCCATTTGCCTTCATTAGCTCGTAGTCTCGCCAGAAATCATTAGTGTGTAGGAACAAGAACACACGACCGCCCGTTTGATTTCCTACTGCTTGCGTTTGTGCTGGTGTACTCGCTTGAGCTAAAAGCAAGTTCGTGCCATTGGAATTTGGAGGAGAAACTTGAACCCAGCGTTTACCATTACCTAAGTCAGTATCTTCAACCAGTGTGAATTGAAGCTTCTGAGTATAGAACTCAATAGCATCGTCGTAATTTTCGACGACTAGAGCGATGTTTCCGATTTGCTGCTGAACAGTTTTAGACATGCTGATTTCCGCTATTTCAAAACGTTGATTGTAATCTTTTTAAGACTTTTCGAGAAAGCAAATCACTCCGAGAACGCTCCGAGCAAAGTAAAGTAACAAGGACACGCCATAAAGGATGAGGACACACGCCATAAAGGATGCATCATCTGAGGATGAAAGAGGATAATTTGCCGTCTAATAAGAGTTTAAATGCGCCAGAGTTTAAATGCGCCTGTCCTTTTAGTTTTTTCGGGTCTGTTGGGTCTGACAGTGCAGGGACAGCGTCTGATGGACATGAACCAAAAAGGTAAGGGATAAAAATTTAGATTCCTTCGTTCTACTGGTTAAAATGGCTCCACGTTATATCTTGGACGCTGATTTTGTCGTGAAGTCCAGTATGAACCCCAAGAAGCATACATGGAGAGTGGGTGGGTTCAGAAAAAATGCAATGCACATGGTCTCCGAACGCCATTTTTAGACCAAAGGCAACGCCACCTGGCCCTCCACCGACACCACAAGGTAGATAAACAAACAAAGGATGTTGCTCGTCGACGACAAGGGCTTAAAGGACAGGCACTATTAAAAGATACTGATGCTCCATGCATAATCTATCGGTGAAATCGGTATTAATTTGTCCGATAGGGGGAGAGGGGTGCGTTCTGTCTGTCACGGTTTTGCGTGAATGAGTCTATTGAGGCTTTTTTGAGTATCGAGTGGCTCACCAGTAACATTTTTTGGTTTGGTGTGGGTTTCTTAGTAGAGATTTAATGGTTGGCTAATCGCTTAGCTATCCAACCGAAGTAAATTGATTCGCTTTCGATTCATCAGCTGTTTGGCAATCATCGCGCTTTGGGTACAACCTACTGCGGTGCAGCGTAGCCGCTCCAACTGAGTACAAGTCTCAAGCCAGTTTACTTGATTGAACTTAAGTCTTTG
>NZ_JATABH010000038.1:0-36066 GCF_036533775.1 Vibrio sp. M260112
TGAGAGTTGCTCAACAGAGAATTGATGAACTTGGTTAAGTGCTTGTCTTAGAAACATAAAAAAATCCGAGTGTCTGGAATACACTCGGATTTTGACACCTTGAAAGGATCGTTCAACCGATCATTTAAGCCTTAACTGATCGGCATTAATCCTATGGATGCCTTTCTTTTACCAAAATGCGATAAATAACCCTATGGTGATGACCATTCCGACATAGTTGTTATTTAAGAAGGCTCTGAAGCAAAGGTCACGATCACGGTGGCGAATAAGATGCTGCTGGAACACAAACAGTGCCCCTACCACCAGCAGACTCCAGTAGTAGCTGGATCCAAGTTGATACCAAGTGCCAACAAACATCAGCATCACCAAGGTGACAAGCTGAAGGGAACCGATCACCATCTTATCAAATCGTCCAAATAGGATTGCCGTCGACTTGATACCAATCTTAAGGTCATCATCTCTATCAACCATCGCATACTGAGTATCGTAAGCAATCGTCCACAGTGCATTAATGGCGAATATAAACCAAACCATCACTGGCATTTCATTCGCTTGTGCGGCCCATGCCATCGGAATCGACCAACTAAACGCTAGCCCAAGAAAGAGCTGCGGCAGGTGAGTAAAACGCTTCATGAACGGATAGATGAAGGCAAGAACAATACCGACAAAAGAGAGCTGAATTGTCAGCGTATTCATACTCAACACTAAAGCAAATGAACTGACGGCCAAGAGAGCAAAGAGAGCCAAAGCTTCCTTTGAAGTCACTCGACCAGAAGGCAAAGGTCTCTGTTTGGTACGCTTAACATGGCCATCAACCTTACGATCAGCAAAGTCATTAATCACACAACCCGCCGCACGCATAAAAATAACACCCAAAACAAAAACCAGTAGAACCTTTAAACTTGGCATCCCTTGAGCAGAAATAATCAATGCCCAAAGTGTTGGCCACAATAGCAACAAGGTTCCAATCGGCTTATCCATGCGCATAAGTTGCCAATAAGCCAGCGCTTTATCCGCCGTCATTCAAACACTCTCCCCTGAGTAGATGGGCGCTGTAGGCAAAAATAGTTCTGCAACTAACAATGGTTTGTGATTCATCCACAACCGTGAGCGTCGAGCGAGTAAGGGTTGTTCATCAACTTCAACGACCCCAACCTGCAAGGCGTCCCGTTTGACATTGCTGGCACTAAATACCGTTAGTCCAAGGGGGATTTCTCCTTGCTGAGCCAAGTCATACTCTTGCTCCAACATTGACGAATGAGGGATTAACGTTCTCCCAATAACCCAAGCGCAGCCATCGCCTTTGAGAACAACCTTGCGCAACAAGCACTCTTCTTGAGCGAGAAGCGCAATTTCTTGTGAGTTCAGTTTTTCCGCTTTGACAATCTTGTTGTGCAGTAAGTCGACAGTTAAAGATTGGCAATAAGACTCTAATAAACGTGACAGTGAGCCCTGTTCTAGCAACCACTTTTTTGCACTTTGTGTAGGGAAGCTAAAATACTCTGGATCCTGCCATTCAACTTGGCGTAACGCAGATAAATAAAGCGCAGTCGATTGATTCATACTAGTATTCAATAAGTAGCCTTATCAGCGTACAATAAAGCTTCGATCTCTGATGTTAACCACTACAACGAGTGCTTAACGCATTTTCATTACAAATAGATGCTCTATTGTAACAAGACTCTGGCGATTCGAGTATCGTGATTGGAAGAAAGAAAAGTTATAAATATGATTAAACGTTACCTAGCCCAAATTTTTGTCGCTTGGAGTCTGTTGATCAGTCTCCCTGCGATAGCGGAAGAAGAAGGCGTCCCCAAACTGGCTTATTTCACCCTAGAACCTGATTTAACCACCAATTTTTTCACTAAAGGTAAAAAGTTGGGTTATATACAGGTTCGAATCGACATCATGGTTGCCAGTCAAGCGGATCTTGCCGTGATTGAATTACATCAACCCTTAATTCGCGATGCTGTAATTGAGCTATTAGGGAAGCAGTCTGAAGAGACCATTACGTCATTAGCAGGACGTGAAGATTTACGTAAAACCTTGGTCGAACAACTCAACGCGACTCTACTGCCAGAAACAGGCAAAACAATCATCGCCGATCTGCTCTTCACAAAATACCTCTACCAGTAAATCGTCTAAGGATGAACGGCGTGCATACGCCGTTTTCTTTATCTGCGTGAATTAGCCCGCCCAGCATCCACCGCTCCCATCAGCACACCAGATAGTAGGCCTACAAGATGAGCCGTATTGGCTATCGCCATAAAAGGCTGAACAAACCCAAGAACTAACCAAACAAGCATAAATCCGATGACGGGCTTTGGCATCCCCAGACCCAATTGCGGGGCTTTATAACCCACTACCCATAGATATCCCACCAACGCATACACTACGCCAGATAAACCACCGAAATTCGCACCTTCAACCCAGAATTGGCCAATGCCTGATAGTGCCGCGGATAGCAAAAACAGTTGCAGCACCTTGCCAGAGCCCAGCTTTTGTTCAATATCGCCACCTAGTTGCCACCACCACAACAAATTAAACGCAATGTGCATAACGGAGAAATGGAGCAGCGCATGACTAAACCACCGCCAGATTTGCCACTCTTGACCTGAAAATGCAGGGAAATGAAGCGCAGCAAAAACGGCATTACCGGCTCCAAACTGTTGTAGAACAAAAATCGCAATACATGACGCCATAACCAAGAGCGTTAGCGGACCTGCTTTGGCCTTGACCATCGCCAACATACTTGGTGATTGGTACTTAAAATGGTTTTGACGAGTCTCAGCCATATCCCAAGAAGCCGCTTGGTACTTACTCGCGTTAGGATTATCAAGAAATTGCTGGAGTTCAGCTTCCGCTTCGACTTGATGCTGACTATCGGTTAGCCATAATGCAAACTGCCCCTCTCCCTCGGGCATCATTTTGATATCAATTTGGCGAGACGCCATGTAATCAATAAATGCCTGTGCCATTCTCGGATGGTTGAGAGAGATCAGTTTATGCATAACGCTATCCTAAATTTGATTCAGTGGGCAGTTGAGCTCGCTGCCAGGCTTCGAAGCCACCATCTACACTATACACCTGCTCAAAGCCTTGGTTAACTAAATACTGTGCCGCACCTTGGCTACTGATGCCGTGGTAACACATCACCAAAACTGGCTGCTCAAATTCAACGCTATTCATAAACGCTACCATAGTGTCGTTGGTTAAATGGAAGGCATCTTGAGCATGTGCGACGGCAAAAGATTGCGGGTCACGAATATCGACCATACGAGCTTCACCTTGTTCCATAAGGCTTTGTGCGCTATTGACATCGATATGTTTGTACTGGTCCATAAACTTTCTCTTTTCATCATTATTATCAAGCATCATTGTAACCTATCCAGTGCTCAACAAGTACACGGGAGAAGTAAGGTTATCCACCCGTGATCATAAATTCACCAACTGTGGATAAATCTGTGGATTGCGTTGATAAAGTGTTTTATTGAAAATGGATCCACAATATGTAGTGATGATCCTTATTTGATTGTGAGTAAAGAAAAAATTATCCCCACCGTCAATCATGCTCAAATGACTTGATTCACCCTGCTTTCTGACAGATAGCAAAGAAATTTACCACAGACTTACCCACAGGCTACTGAAGCCACAACGATCATCTTGGCAGTGGATTATTTTAGAAAGCGATCACAAATAAAAAAGCCGAGATCATAAGACCTCGGCTTTACCAATCTATCAGCTGTCGTGCTAGTAATTAAAATTCGCCAACTGCAGCTTTCAGTTTTTTCATCGCATTCTTCTCTAGCTGACGAATACGCTCTGCAGATACGCTGTAAGTTTCCGCGAGTTCTTGCAGAGTAGACTTATTATCATCAAGCCAACGTGAACGAACAATGTGCTGACTACGTTCATCCAGAGATTTAAGTGCTAAGCTCAAGCGATTGTTGGTATGCGCTTCCCAGTTAGCCGCTTCAATGTTGTCTGCAACATCAGACGCTTTATCTTCAAGATACACCATTGGAGCTGTGTATGAGTTACTTGAGTCATCTTCATCCATTGGCATCTCAAATGCCGCATCTTGCGCAGCTAGACGAGATTCCATTTCACGAACTTCTGAAGGCTCGACACCGAGTTCTCTTGCTACAGTCTCTACTTCACCGTTATTAAACCAACCTAAACGCTTTTTAGACTTACGTAGGTTGAAGAACAGTTTACGCTGAGCTTTGGTTGTAGCGATTTTAACAATTCGCCAGTTACGCAGAACGTATTCATGGATTTCAGCTTTGATCCAATGAACGGCAAAGGATACAAGGCGAACGCCGACTTCAGGGTTAAAACGTTTAACCGCTTTCATCAAACCGATATTGCCTTCTTGAACAAGGTCAGCCATTGGTAGGCCATAACCAGAATAACCACGAGCGACGTGCACGACAAAGCGAAGGTGCGAAAGGATCAAACCTTTTGCCGCCTCAATTTCACCGTCATAATGCAGTCTCTCAGCCAGTTCACGTTCCTCATCAGCCGTCAGCATTGGGTAGCTGTTTACTGAACGGATGTAGCTATCTAAGCTATCTTGCGTAACTACTGCCATTGGATATGCTTGGTTAGTCATTCATTTCCTCATCAATCTCTGATCTGGAGTATTTTTTAACCCATCAATCTTGAACCTAAAATGAACAGGTTTCAAGCTGCGAAAGTAATTATGCATAAACAAAATGTCTATACAAGGGAAAAAGTACACGGTAGCGTCTACTTTTTCAATAGTATGACCTCCACAAAGTCAATCAGTTCAAATTAAACTGGCTCGATCTCTTTTAAGTGGCGCTGCGCAGATACCTTAGCGGCTAGGCAACCTAAGAAGGTTCCAAGCATTACTAGCAGTAGCGACTCATCCCAGCTAAGGCCAACTAATCTGAAGTGACTATCATACAGAAGGGCCAATTTCTCCACACTGCTATTGAGCAAAACTGTGATTATCGCAGTCAAAATCCACGCGCTAACCGCACCGAGTAAACCAAACCACATGCCAGAGTAGAGATAAGGGCGTAAAATGTAGCTGTTCGTTGCACCAATCAGCTTCATTGTCTGGATCTCTTCTTTATTCGCTAACACATTAAAACGTAGAGTGTTGCCGACAATTAAGAATACAGAGGCAAGCATCAGCAGAGATAGGGTAATGACAATTCCGCTGACAAGGTTCTTAATCGCATCTAAGCGAGCGAGCCAATCCTCATCCAAACGAACATCAGTAATGCCCTCTTCATCGCTAATACGCTGAACAAGTTGCTTAATCATTTGATTGTCATCTTCACTTGGCGTGATGACCAACACACCAGGTAGTGCATAATCATCAAGCAAGCTCAAGGCATGTTCAAAGCCTGAATACTGACTTAAATCATCCAATCCCTGCTGAGGTGAGATGTAGTTCACTTCAGCCACATCCTCCATGCTTTCGATCTGGTCTTTTAGCACCATGATCCTAGCTTCAGGGGTGTTCTCTTTTATGTAAGCACTTACTTGCGATGGGCTGGTAACATTACTTGATGCCGCAGAGATATTCTTACCCAGTAAGTAAAGAGCCGATGGCATGGCCAATGCCATAGAGATAACTGCCAAGGTTAAGATGTTGCCCATTGGTCTTAACCAAAACTCACCTAACGAAGCTTTTGCTTGCTTGAAATGGACAGCAAAAAAGTTGTCTTTCTTAACGCGATTGTTTGTTCGTGATGCTTTAGCGCTTTTATTGCGAGCATTAATGGCCATAGTCTTCTACCTCACTGAGAAAACCTTGGTTTAATTCAAGATGACGGTATTGTGGGCGAGTATTTACTAACCCAATATCGTGTGTAGCCAGTAGGATCGTCACTCCGGCACGGTTAAACTCTTCAAACAGTTTCAACACTCGATTAGACAACTCAGGGTCGAGATTACCCGTTGGTTCATCTGCAAGTAACAGAGTAGGACGATTGACCACCGCACGTGCTATACCGACTCGCTGTTGTTCACCACCGGACAGTTGGCTCGGTAAGCACTTGGCTTTATCTAACAGACCCGTCTTATCCAAGGCTGCGGAGACACGACGTTTGATCTCATTTTCAGAGATGGATTCAATTCGCATCGGCAGCGCGACATTGTCGTAGACGGTTCGGTCCATCAACAAGCGATGATCCTGAAACACAATACCAATGTTGCGACGCAAAAATGGGATGTCTTTATTAGGGATTCGAGTAATGTCATGGTCATTGAAACTGATTTTTCCATCAGTTGGTCGCTCAATGGCACAAATCAATTTAAGCAGAGTACTTTTACCGGCTCCTGAATGACCACCAAGAAAGGCCATCTCACCTCTACGAAGATGAAAATCGACCTTCTGTAACGCCTGTCGACCGCCACGGTAAGCCTTACTCACTTGCTGAAATTTTATCACCCGAAATCCCTCTTAACTGAGTTTCTTCAATTGGTCTTTGTGTTTACTCTAGTCTTCACGACTGAATAGAGCGTCAATAAACTCTTGAGTTTCAAATGGACGTAGATCGTCGATACCTTCACCGACCCCAATGTAACGAATTGGAATCTGGAACTGGTCAGCCAGTGCGAAGATCACACCACCTTTTGCGGTACCATCCAACTTAGTCAAGGTGATACCTGTAAGCGGTGCAACATCACTAAACAACTTAGCTTGGCTAATCGCGTTTTGACCAGTACCAGCATCTAAGGTCAACATGATTTCATGAGGAGCTGAGCCATCAATCTTTTGCATTACACGGACGATCTTACGCAGCTCTTCCATCAAGTTAGATTTATTCTGTAAGCGACCTGCTGTGTCAGCAATCACCACATCTACACCTTTCGCTTTAGCGGACTCTATCGCGTCGTAGATCACTGAAGCACTATCTGCGCCAGTGTGCTGTGCGACTACGGGTACATTGTTTCGCTCACCCCAAACTTGAAGTTGTTCTACTGCCGCAGCACGGAACGTATCCCCTGCCGCAAGCATCACTTTTTTACCTTCAGCTTGGAACTGTTTAGCCAGTTTACCGATCGTGGTTGTTTTACCTACACCATTCACGCCAACCATTAAGATCACGTAAGGCGCTTTAGAACTGTCTACTTCTAGCGGTTTCTCGACGTTCGACAAGATCTCTGCCATTTCTTCTTTTAGAAGTCCATAGAGTGCTTCACCGTCTTTTAGTTCCTGACGTGATGCTTTTTCTGTTAGGTTTTCAATGATTTTTAATGTGGTATCCATGCCCACATCTGCAATAAGAAGCTGTTCTTCCAGCTCTTCAAACAGCTCATCATCAATCTGCTTACCTTTGAACAAACCAAAGAAGCCAGCACCAATGTTGGCTTTGGTGCGTGCAAGACTGCGTTTCAAACGAGCAAAGAAACTTTCCGTCGGTTTTTCCTGTTCCACGACACGAGGCTCAACCGCTTGTGGCGTTTCAAGCTCTTCAACAGGTTCAACTATTGCTTCTGCTTCTGCTTCTGCTTCTGCTAGTTCAGTCTTTTTGTCTTCAATTGGTTCGTCAACAACGGCTTGCTGCTCATCTTGTTGTTCGTCAGTCGTTGTTTGTTCTTCTACGGGTTGTTTTGCTTGTTCTTCATCACCAAAGCCAAGCCAAGAGAGTAATCCGCGCTTCTTTTTTTCCGTCATCTGGGGCTATCCTAGATCGTCTTAATTAACTCAGACTTTTTTCTGCGGGCATTATCCACACTGAAAAAAGCAAAATGACAACAAAGTGAAAAGTTTTCACTGCCAGAGTGTTGGTATACACTTTGTCATCAACAAATTTGGGCTGTATGTTAGCGCTCAACAGCAGAGCGACTGGCTATAGTATCACTTTATTAGCGGTCAAAAAATCTATGGTAAGACGTCGCCAGCAAAACACATCACAAAAAAAGCCTTCAACCGGCTTTGTTCGTATTATTAGCGGCTTATGGAGAGGAAGAAAACTGCCTGTTCATGATGCCGAAGGACTAAGACCAACAACAGATCGCGTCAAAGAAACACTGTTTAACTGGATCGCTCAAGATGTTCCCCGCGCTAAATGCCTCGATCTGTTCGCCGGCTCTGGTGGACTCGGTTTTGAAGCCGCTTCACGCCAAGCAGAGATGGTGACACTTATCGAGTTAAATCCTAACGCATTCAAACAAATTGAGAAAAACATTGCTTCATTAAATGCCAGCAATCTGACAGCTCATAATACTGATGCAATTAGCTTTCTTAAACAGCCGGGCACACCTCATCATGTCGTATTTATTGATCCGCCATTTCGCAAAGGCTTACTGGATGAAACCGTTGCCCTACTTGAAAGTCATGGCTGGTTAACGGATGACGCTATGATTTATGTCGAGACTGAAAAAGAATTGAGCCTTGACTCCATCCCTGCTCACTGGCACTTACACCGTGAGAAAACAGCTGGTCAGGTCAACTATCGACTATTCGAAAGACAAGCAGATCAATAAGGAAATTTTGATGAAAGCACTGATTCTTCTGGCCAAAGCCGCAATAGGCTTTGTCTGGTTTATTCTAATCGTGAACTTCTTTATGCCGTTTCCTGGCAAAGCAGCCATCGCGCTCTACATCATGACAGCATTCCTGTTCATTATGCATGGTTTGCAAATGGCGATTTTCATTGGCGCATTTGGCGACAAAATTAAAATGAGCAGTTGGGAAAAATGGTCAATACTGATCTTTGGTATCTTCGCCCTACTTGATATTCGTCGTAAGCACATGACCTAACCATTCCTGAAACAAAAAATGCCGCTCCAAATAGAGCGGCATTTTTATTTTTACGTTTCAACGCTAAGCAAGATAACTCTTCACACCATCTAAGAACATCTGGGTAGAGATCATGATCAGTAGCAAGCCCATTAAACGCTCTATCGCTTTTAGGCCACGTTCTCCCAATATACGGTGGAAGAAACTGTAGAACATTAGAATAAAGAAGGTCACGCTCCACGCGAGTAACACAGCAGCAGAAAGCTCAAGTAAATTGTTCGGGTACTGGCTTGAAAGCAGCAACAGAGCGGCAATAACTGATGGCCCTGCAATCATCGGGATAGCCATCGGCACGATAAAGGGCTCCTCACCCGCGGCTAGGCCAGTAATACTACCTGCACTAGGAAATATCATCTTAATTGCAATAATAAATAGGATGATGCCACCTGAAATGCTTAACGTTTCAGGTTGAACGTGCAAGAAGTTAAGAATCGTCTTACCTGCAAACAAGAACAGCATCAGAATCGCAAGCGCAAAAATCAACTCGCGAATAAGTACTTTACGTCTGCGCTTGGGATCGAGATGTTTTAGGATCGATAGGACAATAGGAAGATTGCCAAGCGGGTCCATGATTAGAAACAGCATGGTCGCGGCGGAAAGAATGTCCATAAGAGGTCTCCAAAACGTTATATATCAAGCACTAAAAATTCGGCGAAGTATAACAAGCTCACCAGACGATTTGGAGACATTGACAGAAATTATCTTAACGGTGGTATCGAGTCATAATTAATGACTGCACACTCTCTCTGCATTCACCATCCAGATACCATCTTGTACGATCACTTTCTCACGATCGATAAAAAACTCGAGTAGTGTTTCCAGCGTAAATCCATTGCACTTACATGTACGAAAACGTGCTTGCTCACCAAATGCTTCGCTTATCGCCTGCTCTAAGTCTGATTTAGACATAGGCTGCTCTCGCAATAAGTTTAGAACGTTATGGGCATGAATTTCGGTTGTCATGGAACTTCCTCACTAAAGGTAATAGACCCATCAAGAATACATGCTTCATCGATATTTTCTTTGATTTTAAATAATCAGAGAAGCCGTGATAAGTGAGTGAGCAAGGAGATAGCTACCAGAGACAAGGTAACGTCCCCGATACATTGAGGGACGGTAATCACTGATTGCGAGTAGCACTGCCGATAATGTTAACGTCACTGTTCCAACGAAACCTAAACCATTGGCAATGCCGCCATTAAGCAACCACACTTCACCGGCAGCCCAATTGAGCTGTAACAGTGCGATTCCCATCATAACTACAGGGAAAATGAGTCGATCTATTTTGGGCAGTAGAAGAAAGAAGCTCACGATTGCAACGCCTAATAGCATTGCAGGCAACCACCACACGATATCACCTGACAACTTCACCCAAAAAGAGGCGCCATAGCAGAGCTGGGCGGTGACAAAGCCGACAAAACACAACTTTAGGTGACGCTTTACAAGATAGAGCCAATCCGCCGCCATAGAAACGAGCAAACCAAGTGATACCCACCACGCATCGATGCCAACCAGAGCATTTTGACTCCAGAGCATGACCAACAACATAAGCAACGACATTGTTTTAAACATCGCTGCTTGTCTTACGTGATTACTTTCACTCGCAGAAATACTGATATATCCCGAAAGAGCAACAGATAGCCAGCTCCACATTCGAACACCTCAAGAAAATTTGAGGTGCTAGTGTAGGCAGAGTCGTCAAGATGTCTACCGTAGAAGGGCAAAATTTGGATCTCGATAATACTTCTCGCCGTCAACCAAGCCGACTTCTGTGAATCACCATCAGTATTGCTTTTTGCTCACAATGTTCTCAATGGATGAGAATTTCAGTATATCTTTATCTAGCACGCTTCAGATCGACCAATCGCAGTAAAAAATAAGAACCGAACGTAGCACATTTTTCACCCTAAAATTAAATCATTAAAAATTAATAACTTAACACAAACCCCAGAAAACCCCCTCATTCAAAACATGAAGTTTTCTCATATAAACCAACCCAATCGCCCAGTATAATTTTTAGACTGGGCGCCAAAACAGAGTCAGATAGAAACTTAAAATGAACTTTTGACCATCCCTAACAATGACATGACGAACCAACCAAAAGTATAGGAAAAGTCATCTCACCCAATGAGAAAAAACAACACCAACCATTATAAATCAACAACTTAAAAAACAAAAACAAAGCAATTAGCTGGCATCTTGAGCGGTTACAAAACTATCAAAAAACAAATTAACCTTCGAAATTCATCGAAAACAACGATAGAAAAGTATCTTTTTTAAGGACTAGCGATCAAATCACTTGATCTATCCACCAAAACACTGCTATTGTTAGTCACACATTGTTAAACATCAATTTAAAGGAGCAGTGGCATGATTTCTTCTTCACAAAAACAAGGACTTGTAATGATCGCAGTAGTCGTAGGCCTAATGACACTGCCGATGATGTACTAAGAAATTATTAAAAACAAAAAGGGACGCATTAGCGTCCCTTTTTGTTTTTATTGGGTTTTAAATCATCACTTTGATTCAAAAACACTCTGTATGTCTAAGTTTAACACTTAAAAAATAAAGGTCGTTTTTAGCAATTACTCTACAAATGTTTCGACAACACGTCCCAATGAGCATAATAGAACAATAATGCCGCAAGAGTGATTAAAGTCATCAAGGTTATAGCTGCTCTCCAGATGAAACGGCTACTCCTAGGTGTCAGCTCTTTTTCACATTCATCACAAGCGGCTAGAAACTCTTTGCGACTATCTAGTTTGTAATCTTCTTCATGCACGATTTTATTGCGAATCGTTGCGATATATCTCAGCTTACCTATTACATCGTGAGGAAGTCTTTCTTCACAACTGGTAATAAGCTGATGCAGTCCCTTACCGTCTGCATGATATTGCGTCCGAAGAAGCTTCTCGATCTTGCGTGTTCGAGTGACCACTTTTTCAATATCAGACATAGTTTCCCTCCATCGCTACTAAGTTTAGGGGGTAATTGTTACTTGTTCTATCTACTGTCCCATTTTTTCTACAAGTTGCAAGTTAATTTATGTAAATGAATCAATAGCTAATCAACTAAATTACTTCCCTTCCCCCTGTGGTGGCATGTGATATGACTCGAAAAAAGCATTCCATCTTGCTGTTTTGTTTTTACAGCAAGAGCCGTGCCCAGACTATCTAGTGAAATCACGTTAAAATGGCTGCGTTTAGTAAAAGGGACGAAAACTATGCCTCTCACTCTTTCTATTGCTATCGCCCTTTTTGCGCTTATAAGTGGATGGGCATTTGTCCATTTCTACCGTAAGCACATTCAGGGTGAAAATGCCCCACAACAAACAGTCGAAGTGACCATCCTCGATAAACAGGCAATTACCGTTGATGATCCGAAGCCTGGCCAAGATGACCAAGAATATTGGATCTATGTTCAAAAAGGAAAAATTGGTCCTAAACGTGAATTTCAGGTTGGTATCCACTATTTCCATGCCTTAAATCCGGGCGATCAAGGTACGCTCACTTATCAAGGTGCCAAGTTTCTCCACTTTGCGTTAAAGCGTTAAGGCAACAGCCAACGTGTATAAGCCGATCTCGCCAGTAGCCAGCTCATTGCAAGCGAGCCACAACCACTAATGATTATCCATACAGGGATAACCCAAGCGGGATGTCCCTGATGCCAAGCGAACTCTTTCATCGGCCATAAAACGATTGGATGCAAAATATAGATGCCCAAGCTATGACTGCTAATGAACCCAATCACTCGATTGGCTTGGGATGATAAGCCTTCACCAAAATAACGGCACAACATAAACACCATGCTCGCCGCAATGACAACGTTAAGCGTTTTATAGGATAGCCAACGTCCTACCGTATATTCTTCGGCCGCTACACTATTGGTGATGACCATAAAGCCTGTAACAAATAGGGCAATGGCTCCAAGCACAGTGAAAATCATCACGTATTCTTTGCTTAGTGGCACGCGTTGGTAGAGCAAGTATCCAAGAGGAAGATATCCGCTATAGAGCCACATTTGGTTGCTCCACACACCATCGATCCCCGTAAGGTAGAGCAACGTAGTACCCAACCAGATAGCGACGTAGGCATAGAGTGAGCTCTCGCCATATTGTCTAATGACAAACTGAAAAAACGGAATTACAAAATAGAGCGGGATAAAGTAGTAAAAAAATCCCAGATGGTAATAAGTAGCGTGTGTCAGGCTGTTTTCAAGTAGAGACTGAGTTTGCTGACTGTCAAATCCGTTCAGGCTCCAACCTGCTAGAAATGCATAAAACAATGACCAGACAATAAAAGGCAATAGCACTTTGCCTAATCGACGTTTCACATAGTACTTAAAGTCAAATGACCGCTTATCACTCAGCATCAAAGCGCCTGTGATAAGAATAAAAACGGGCACCGCCCAACGCGTTACGCTATTGACTCCAACCGCCGTCGCCCATTGGTTAAATGGGATGAGACCCAGTTCGTATCGATAAGGGGCAAGGACATGAATTGCGATTACCGCTACCGCTGCTACGCATCGTAGCAAGTCAAAAAAATGGACTCTTTCTCTCATACCTAACCCTTTGCAATCTAACTTACTGAATATAGCAATAAAAAAGCTGACCAAAGTACAACCTTGGTCAGCTTTCAGTCATGATTAGTTGATAATGTTAAGCTGATGCAACTTGTTCGATTTTCGGTAATTTCAAAGAAATCATCGTTGTTAACGCTAGGAATGCAAATGACACCCACAAACACGCCGAAAGACCCGCCATCTGAAATACCCAACCAGAAAGGATCGTTCCAATAAGACGCCCCATGGCGTTAGCCATATAGTAAAAACCAACATCCAAGGAAACTCCATCCCCTTTGGCGTAGCTAACAATCAAATAAGAGTGCAATGATGAGTTCACCGCAAAGATGGCACCAAAGAGCAGCAAGCCACCGACAATCACCACTTCAGGTTGCCAACCAATCTGAACAGCGTAGGCGATACAACCGGTAACGACAGCCAAACCACCAGCCCACAGCATAGCAGCATGCCCGTCAGGAACTTTGCCCTCGGCCTTGCCCGTAATCTTTGGCGCTATCCCCTGTACGATCCCATAAGCGATGGTCCACGCAGCCAAGAACCCGCCAACCCACAAATGATCCCAGCCAAACACACTACCAAGATAAATCGGTAACGCGATAACAAACCATACATCTCGAGCACCAAACAGGAACATACGCGCCGCGGAAAGAATATTGATAGGCTCTGACTTGGAAAAAATCTGCTTAAACTTCGGCTTAGTTTTCGCTTTACCCAAATCACTTTCTAACCCAACAAGACTGCCGATAAACACCAAGCTCAGTACACCAGCCATAAGCAGCACTGCATATTTAAAACCCACTAACGACAGCAACAATCCACCGATAAAGAATCCAGCACCTTTCAATGCGTTTTTTGAACCGGTGAGAATCGCTATCCATTTATAGAGAGAACCTTGCTGTTCATCAGGCACCAACGTTTTTATGGAACTTTTGGCGCTCATTTTGTTGAAATCTTTTGCGATACCCGATAGTGCTTGAGCCATCATCACCCAGGGGATCGTCAGCCAACTGGTCGGTACCGCAAGCATGGCTAAAGCGAAAATCTGCATGCCCAAACCAATGTTCATCGTCTTATTTAAGCCAAGACGCGCCCCCAGCCATCCGCCAATAAGGTTAGTAACAACGCCAAAAAACTCGTAAAACAGAAATAGCGACGCAATTTCTAGAGTGCTGTAGCCAAGACTGTGGAAATAGAGCACGACCAGCATTCTGAGTGCACCATCAGTAATGGTGAAGTTCCAGTAGTTAAACGTCACCAGCATATATTGGCGCACGTTTTTACTCAGATTTGCGAACATAGACAACCTAACCTTGTTTACTTGCTATCTAATCACACAAAAGAGTGCTAGCGAAAATAGAGCAATAAGAGCTTTTAGACACCAATAGACCAAAAGCTCTTTTCGTCGCTATTTTTCAGCTACCGCTTTGATGTAATCGACCTGAACAGACTTAGTAAAAGCACCAGGGCGTAGTGCCTGTATCGCTTCTACAATCTCTTCCAGTTGCCATCCTTTTTCTAACAAGAGATGGGCGGCAAATAGTCCAGTGCGTCCAGAGCCTCCCATACAGTGCATGGCAACTTTGCCTCCGTTGTCGACAATCTGGTGTAACTTAGGACTCGCTTGCTGCCATTTGTTAATAAAATCACCGGCCGGAGCGCAGTCATCCTCAATCTCTATCTGGAACCACTGCATCCCCATTTGCTGTGTTATTTCACCGAGTGCGGAGACATCTTTGCTTGCAAGTTCTGCGTTATCCAGTGCAGTCACAATCGCCTGCACACCTTGCTCTTTCAGTTGAGCCAGTGACTCGGCTAGATCTACGCCTTTTGTTCCAGGACATGGGGTAAGAATCAAAGCACCAGCTTCTAAATCAAGCTGCCAAGATGGGTGTGTCATTGTCTCTCTCCTTACGCCAGACCGACTTTACGAACCAGTTCCGCAGTGCGCGTCGCGTAGCCCATCTCATTGTCGTACCAAGCGTAAATTTTCACCATGCGGGTACCCACAACCATGGTTGACTGAGCATCAACGATGGTTGAGCGTTGATCACCTTTATAGTCAATCGACACCAGAGGTCGCTCTTCAAAGCCCAGAATACCCTTCAGCTCCCCTTGAGAAGCTTCTTTTAGCAAGGCATTCACCTCTTGCGCTGTGGTATCGCGTTTGACATCAAAAATGATGTCCGTTAGTGATGCGTTGGCCAACGGAACACGGACTGCATGACCGTTAATTTTGCCTTTCAACTCAGGGAAAATCTCAACGATCGCCGTCGCACTGCCCGTCGTAGTTGGGATTAAGCTCATGCCACATGCGCGGGCACGACGTAGATCCTTGTGGGGTGCATCGAGAATTGTTTGAGTATTCGTCAAATCATGGATGGTCGTAAATGAAGATTGCTCAATGCCTAACTTCTCATGGATCACTTTAACGACTGGCGCGATACAGTTGGTAGTACACGAAGCGGCGGTAACAATACGGTGGATCGCAGGGTCGAAGATTTCATCATTGACTCCCACTACGATATTCGCAATTCCAGGCTCTTTAACCGGTGCAGAAACAACAACGCGTTTCACACCTTGCTCTAGGTATTTGTTTAAGAAAGCGGTTTTGCGATGGACACCCGTCGCTTCAATAACCACATCACAGCCAGACCAATCAACGGCATCAATATCTCGCTCCTGAGTCGTTACTACAGTGCGACCATCAATCACCATCGCATTGCCGTCTACTGCAACCTCGTGATGCCAACGTCCTTGCACTGAATCAAACTCTAGAAGGTGAGCCAGTGTGGCGGTGTCACCGGCAACATCGTTGATTAGAACAAACTCCAGTTCGGGCCAATCAAACGCAGCACGCAGGGCTAAACGTCCAATACGACCGAAACCATTGATACCTACTTTAATCGTCATAACTTTGTCTCTTTATCTTCAAAAACTATGGGCAGCAGACTGGACGAGACTGGATTGCATGAAGTCTCTCTATATCTTGCTGGTATTCTTTTTTCAGGCAGTTGGAAGCCACCAAATCATCGATCAATTTGTTCATCCACCCTGGCAAGTCTTTCGCCAAACGGTAAAACACCCACTGACCTTGTCGAACATCGACCAAAATTCCGTTCGAGCGCAGTTGAGCAAGATGACGTGATACTTTCGGTTGGCTCTCTTTCAGTGCTTCTGTCAACTCTCCAACACACAGACACTCTTCTCGCATGATTAACATCAAGCAACGAACACGGGTCTCATCAGAAAGCAATTTGAAAAATTGGTGGGGTAGCATAAAACATACTCATATATGGATATGCGAATATGTTTATTTAATTAGATGAATTGATCAACACCTGAACGGCATTTGTCATAAAAAATTCATGATTGGGCAGTGGGGTTAAACGACCTTAATAAGGTCTTGGCTCCAACGTTGGGCCTGATTGATTCTTGGCATCACTTCATGAATCGAGAGGTTGAGTTGCTGACACGCTGACTCCATACCTGTCCAGTCGGCACTCTCGTAGCACTCTTCCAATTGCAATAAAGTGCCATATGGACCCTTTCTTTCAAGCAAAACGACTTTAATGGCTTTACATAAGGGCAGTTGATTAACCAACTCTTCGAGTGGCATATCCAGCAACGCATCAAGCATTGAAAATAAACCAATAATGAAAGCCTGCTCGCGCAGTTGCTCAAACGGGTTGTCATCCGACATTAGTTGAAAGAACTGAGCGCGCTGAAGGCACAAGGTGTAAATCTCTTTTGGCTTATAAGCCGAAACAAATGAAGCGACCACCAGTGACACAAATATCTTCAGCTTGTCTTGACCGAGATAAACCAGCGCCTGACGAAATGATGAGATAGGTACTTCAATCCGATTCGACATGGTATTAACGAAGCGCAACAGTTTAAATGACAGAGCCACATCTCGAGTGACACTCCTTTCTATCTGCTCAAAGTCCACTTGTGGCTGACATACAGCGCGGAACAAGTCCATCGCAATCACCTGCTCAGGGCTAAGATACCGCTGTCGAATAACAACAGGCTTACTAAAAAAGTAGCCTTGAAAAAACGAAAAACCAGCAGACCGAGTCGCAAGAAACTCTTCTTCTGTCTCGACTCGCTCTGCTAAGAACTTCCGTTTGACGCCCATGGCTAATCGCTCTTTGATCAACGCACAAGACTCTTCCAGTCCCGTTGCCATGATGTCGATCTTAACAATGTGCACCAATGGAAGAAAACGCTCCCATTCAGGCTTGTAAACAAAGTCATCTAACGCAATCAGATAACCATTGGCATGGATCTCTTTGATGGCTAAGAACAGTTCATCGTTGGGAATACAGGTTTCAAGAATCTCAACCACAATCTGCTCTTTTGGCAAAGAAAGCGGAAGTAATCGCACCAGACTTTCGTGTGGGAAATTAATGAAGCAGCGAGAAGCCGCAATACAAGGGTTGGTCCCAATCGATAGGAAGTTTTCGACAATCAGCCGATAGATGGCGCGGTTGGACTCGATATGACTTGGGTATGCATTGCTTTCGCCATCACGAAACAACAACTCATACCCTAAGGTTTGTCGCTTAGCATTTAAGATAGGTTGACGTGCTACATACGTATCACGTATTCGCTTTTGCATATCAGTCAGTAGCTCAGTTATGCTTTTGCAACTGCCAATAGCGCACCACACCCCATAAACATAGAACCAAACACTTTGTTTATCTTAGACATAATACGATCAGAACGAATGAAACGGCCCATCTGCGAAGCCAAGCTGGTGTAGCCCAACATAACGACTGAATCTATAGTTACGGTCGTAATACCTAGCACCAACAATTGAGTCAATTGGTCTCTTGCTGGGTCAATAAACTGTGGAAACAGGGCCACAAGAAAGACAATAGACTTAGGATTAGTAAGGTTAATCAACACCGCTTTGCGCATTAGGTTGGTACGAGACATATATTGAGTCGCCTCATTCGCCGCTAAGCTTGAGCGATCACGCCATTTTTGGATACCAAGCCAAATCAGATACGCCGCTCCTACCCACTTAATTACGCTAAATGCCAAAGCAGACTGTGCAACCAAAGCGCCAATACCAGCACCAACAAGAGCAATATGAATAGCAAGACCAATTTGCAGACCGGCGATAGCAGAAAGAGAATGGCGTGTGCCGTAGCTCAGTCCATTACTTATGGAATTTACGGTACCAGAACCTGGCGCAAGGCTAAAAACAATTGCCGTAACCACATAAGCAAGCCAAACATGCATATCCATAGTATTTCCTCTCGACTAAACGTAGCTAGCCACACATAATCTAACTCTGCCGCAAAAATCAATCATATTCAGGTCATTAGCGTTAATGAATGATTCAAGCTCCAACATAACTCCTTCTTATACTCAAGAGTCAGATTTTGAGCAAGCAATCAGTAGCGATATTGCCAACTTTTGGCAATCTAGGCAGCAGGGCTACCTAAAATCGTTCGATCGGACCTCATTATACTGGATAAAGTTCTGTTCACCTCAGCACACTAAAGCGATTGTCGTGGTCAATGGACGAATCGAGTGCACCACGAAATATCAAGAACTGTTCTACGACCTATTTCAGCAGGGTTACGATATCTATTCCTATGATCACAGAGGGCAAGGGCTATCTGAACGTCTGATTAAAGATACACAGATGGGATATGTCGGAGAGTTTGAAGATTACGTTCAAGACCTAGACGTCTTACTCGAGCACTTCAGCTTAGAGCACTATGACAAGCGCTATTTACTTGGTCACTCTATGGGGGGAAACATCGTTACTCGTTATCTCCAAACACGCGATTCTCAATTTGATGCGGCATCACTTAGTGCGCCAATGTATGGCGTGAATCTGCCGTGGCACCTTAAACCCATTGCAACTCTGCTTGGCCAACTACTGACGGCAGTTTACTCCAAACCAACTTTTGCTCCCAGCCAAGTGGCTTACTATCCCAAACCTTTTGCGGGTAACCTACTTAGCCAAAGTTCGATTCGCTACCACTGGTTCCGTAACCTCTATGAGCAACACGCTGAACTAAAAGTAGGCGGAGCAAGCACGCGTTGGGTATGGCAAGGCTTAGTCGCCTGTAAACAGTGCTATTTAATGACACGTCACATTAAGACGCCACTTCTCGTGATGCAGGCAGGAGACGATCAGATCGTCTCCAATCAGGCACAAGATCAATTTATGCGTAAGCTGGCTAAAACACATCAAGATTGTGTATTGGAAGTCATCGACGGCGCAAAACACGAGCTATTGTTTGAGAAAGACGAATACCGTAATCAAGCCCTCGATCTCACCCTGAACTTCTTTGAAAAGCACTAAAATAGGAAATGATTGAGGGTGAAGTTTACCCTCTTTTTCCTCTTTCTCTTGGAGTACACTATTCGCTCTAACCAATGGCGAATCAACGCTGCACAACGAGGGTGATATGACCAACTCACGCCAAGATACTCCTTTTCACATTGTCGCCTCCGATCTCGATGGTACTTTGCTTGCTCCAAACCACCAGCTAAGCGAGTTTTCCAAACAGACACTGAAAGCCCTGCACGAAAAAGGTTTCACCTTTATCTTTGCTACAGGTCGTCACCACGTCGACGTAGCTGGTATTCGAGAAATCGCCGGGATTCCAGCCTACATGATCACTTCTAACGGTGCCCGAGTGCATGACCAGAATGACCAACTCATGTACAGCAAGAATGTTCCTGCTGATTTGGTTCAAGCGGTGATCGATGTGATCAGAGAAGATCGCAATATCTTTATCCACATGTACCAAAATGAAGACTGGCTGCTGGATAGAGACGATGAGATGCTCGCAAAATTTCATAGTGAATCCGGCTTTAGCTACAAGCGATTCGAAGCACAAGCTGCGCCATGCGATGGCATAGCAAAAATATTTTTCACTCATCCAGAGCACGATCATGACCATCTCGTTATCTTCGAGAAAAAGCTGCGAGAAACGTTTGGCGACCAGCTAAATATCGCGTTTTCCACACCTTGGTGCCTAGAGGTTATGGCAGCTGAAGTGTCCAAAGGTCATGCGCTAGAAGCGGTTGCTAAGTCCTTGAACCTCACACTAGAAAACTGCATTGCCTTTGGCGATGGTATGAACGATGCTGAAATGCTTGAAATGGCTGGAAAAGGCTTGGTGATGGAAACAGCGCACCACAAGGTGAAAGAAGCGCTGCCTAATAACGAAGTCATTGGTAGCAATGCCGATGATGCGGTCGCTCATTACCTCCAAGACCATCTGTTTTAATGACTTAATTCACGACCATCAGGCTGCTTATTGCAGCCTGATTTACTTCACGAGAATTGTCTTTGGCTGGGGAGTTTCTCTTTGTCGAGAATCGCACTCCACTCCTGCTCTGAAACAGGCATTATTGATAAACGATTGCCCTTTTTCACTAACGGCATATTTTCCAACTCGGGCATGGCTTTCATTACTGAAAGTGGGATTAAGCGCTCTGTCTTACGAACAAACTCGATATCCACCATCACCCAGCGTGGGCTATCTGGCGTTGATTTTGGATCGTAGTAGTCGCTTTCAGGATCAAACGAGAAATGATCTGGATAAGCTTCCCTCACGACTTTAGCTATGCCTGCCACACCTACTTTTTTGCATGATGAGTGATAAATCAGAACCAAGTCGCCCATTTTAATCTGATCACGCATCATATTCCGAGCTTGATAATTCCTTACGCCTTCCCAGCAAGAAACCTTTTGTGTTCGAAGAGTGTCAATAGAAAAGGTGTCTGGTTCTGTTTTGAACAGCCAATATGCCATAATAGACTCCGCCAATTTCTGAATAGGGAAGATATAGCATGAAGGCGCTCCGAAACCCAGCGGCTGTAATGACTTTACTTACGTTGTCAGCATGTTCGACATTTGATTCTCAACAAGTAACTTCAACGCCAACAACGCCTAAAGCGAGTTTAGATAACCCAGCGAGTATTCAAGCACAAACGTTTGTAATGCGCGGTGAAGTGATACTTGGTCATGAGGTTCGCTCCATCACACCTTGCGGTAGTCAACAGCAGTATTGGCTCGACCTACCCAATGACAGATTTCAACAGGCTCTTAAACTCGTCCCAAGCCCATATTCACCTCTGTACGCAGAAGTGGTCGGTCACCTTGCAACTGGTCAAGCGGATGGTTTTGTTGCCGACTACACGGCGCGCTTCATTGTTGATTCAATCAATATCCTTAGTGCGGAAAACCCAAAACGCTGTGATCAGCCAGTTAAACCTACTTCTGCATTTGGTAACGAACCATACTGGTCTGTTGCCTTTTCAGACAAGTTCCTCACATTTCAAAAACTGGGCGAAGAGAAACAACAACTCGCACTGAAATCGAGTCGAATTGAAACCGATCGCCGACGATATCAGTTCGATGCTGGATCGCTAGAACTCAATAAACGCAGTTGTGTCGATGGTATGAGTGACTCTCTCTACGGATGGAGTGCGACATTGCAACTGGGTGACTCTACCTACAATGGCTGTGCAATGCTATCGAACAAAGATGCTACCCACAATTGGACGGGGGTTTATCAGGCCACATCCACACAAGCTAGCAACTTTAGTGTCAGCTTAAATATCGCTTCTGACCATACGGCCACAACCACTTACAGCTATAATGACGGCGAATCAGACTCTGTAGAACGAGGCTACTGGCAACAACTAAACCCAAATCAGGTTCAGGTTGTCATGACTCACCATCAGCAACAACCTCTGCTTTCTGAACGTATCTTTAGCCGAGAAGGGAACCAGATAACGGCTGACAAAGAAAAAGTGGGCAATATGGTCTACCCTATTGCTGACGGTGGACTGACTTTATTCAAGTCCAAGCAGAGCGCCTCGACAACGTATGGAACGACTAGTCCACTCGCTATCCCTGCAACCGCTGAATTTAATCCCAAAGTTGACAAAGCACTACGAGATTATTTCAGCGCTAACGGTATAGATCCTACCGGGACTCGCTACCGCTGGCTCAGCTACGACCTCAATGGCGATGGCCATAAAGAACTATTGGCACAACTCGACTGGTGTGGCTCTGGTGGCTGTACACTCCTGATTTTCGACAATCAGCAACAGGATTGGCGCTTTAATAGCAAAATCACCTTGGTCAGAACGCCAATTAACGTTGGAGTCAATAAACAAAGCGGCTGGCAAGATCTGGTTCTATTTGTTAGCGGTGGTGGCGCGATACCTAACCAGCACGTTCTAAAATATAATGGTGTTAAGTATCCGCTAAACCCAAGTACCGCCCCAGTGGCAGGTTACGATGAAATCAGTCCAATCCAACTGTTCTCTGATGGACTAACCCCTCATCAACAAGGCATTACTCTTTGAATACTGTAATAACCTCTGAGGGCACTCGTTGCCCTCACTGTCTGCTGCAACATCAGTGTGTGTGTGAATGGTTGCCAAAGACACAAGCCCCTATTCATATCGCACTATTAATGCACGAGAACGAGTTGGATCGCGAGACTAATACCGGTAAATGGTTACTCCAAAGTTTGGCAACCAGTAGCTCTCATGTATGGCAGCGCACGGAGCCTTGCACAAACTTAATGGCATTGATGGCTAGCCAACAGTATGACCCGTATTTGCTCTTCCCAAGCGATAAGAGCATCGATATATCAGAGATTAAACGTCAGCAAAGACAGGCAACAACAAATAGCACGCCCCTGTTCATTATTCTCGATGGCACATGGCAAGAGGCGAAAAAGATGCTGCGTAAAAGCCCTTGGTTGCAAGCGTTGCCACAAGTACACCTTGAACCAACCCGAGTCTCCACCTATCAGTTGCGACGTAATCAACAACAAGGCCATCTGTGCACATTAGAAGTGTGTTGCGAGATACTTGATGCCGTTGGTGAACCAAACTCATCAGAACAGCTATTGGTTTTTTTTGAACACTACATGCAGGTGTTTAAAGCCGACAAAAGTGGTCACGTTTTCAACGCTAAAACAGACGTTTAGGCTCTGCTAGATAGAAGCCTTGCAGGTAATCAACGCCGATGCTTTCCGCAATGCTACAAATCTCACCATTGTGGACAAACTCCGCGACCGTTTTGGCATTGAGAACCTGACACAGTTTAACTAACTGGGCAGTAATACGGCGCTGTTTTTCGTCTTTGTCGATACTTCTTATCAAGCTGCATTACCTACCCCTTACAGCCCAAATCTCAACCCAATTGAGCGGCTTTGGAAGGTAATGAACGAGCAGTCGAGGAATAACGTTTACTTCAAAAATAAACGAGACTTCAAGGAAGCCATCGACCAATTTTTTACTGTGACTCTTCCAGAGATCGCAGGTTCACTGACGTCTCGAATCAATGATAATTTTCAGGTACTCAAGCCTGCATTTTCAAGTTGATTGGGTATATCAGTCACCAGCGTGGAATAAGTGCGCATTCAAATAGCCTAAGACGTGTTTCATTTATTTACTAGTGGCTATACCGTAATGCATATGCATCCATATGAAAAGAGTTGATTTCGAGAGTTGTTAGTTACTTCCCTATCAATAACAATAAGTCAGACAATCGGTTTACTTCAACATCCGGGATAACTTTCACCTTATCATGTTGATACAAATCGATATTTTGATCGTTGAACCAGCAAGCCTTCATTCCACTGCGCTTGGCGCCAAGGACATCTGAGACCAAGTGGTCACCAACGTGCAAAATATCCTCAGCGGGTATCGCCAAAAATTGTTGCGCCTTATCGAAGAGATCTCGATGGGGTTTTGCATAACCATCTGGGCCAGCTTTCAGCACCAAAGAGAAGTAGTCAGCTAAACCAATTTTTTCCACATCAACATTACCATTAGTGATCGCTACCAAGGGTATCTGATTAGCCAGCTCGGCCAATACCTTGTGAGATTCTAACGGTACTGTGAAATCGCTCCGAAGCTCTAAGACACGCGCAATCGCCTCTTCAGCCGCCGACTGTGCTTGCTGCGGCTGATAACCAAGCAAAATCAGTCCCTGCTCAATTTGTTTATAACGCCATAGCGTCACATCGTTAGGTAACCAGCTATCTTGTTTTGCCAAGGTTCGTTTTAAATCATACCACCAGCTTAGCGGCTGAGTCGCAGAGATAGGGTGTTGGTGGTGCAACCATTCAACCATCTGGCGTTCAACCTGACGAATGATTGGACGATTATCATAAAGCGTGTCATCAAGGTCGAAAGTCATTGCTTTGACTGCTTGCCATTGGCGGAAAAATTGCACAATTAACTCCCTTTCTTTTTCGCTCTTGGGTGTGCCTGATCGTAAACGTCAGCCAAATGTTGAAAATCTAAATGGGTATAGATCTGAGTGGTTGAAATATTTTCATGCCCTAACAGCTCCTGAACCGCTCGTAGATTATTACTCGACTCCAACATATGTGTGGCAAATGAATGTCGCAGCTTATGGGGGCTAATGTGGCTCGCGACAGACTGTTTATGGCCCCACTCCGCCATACGTTTTTGAACATTCCGGTGCGATATCCTAACGCCAAGCTTTGAGACGAACAAAGCTGGCTCATCACTCTTCGCTAAGCTAGAGCGAACTTTCAGCCATTTGGTTACCCATTCCGCCGCCATTCCAGAGAAAGGGACTTTGCGTTCTTTATCGCCTTTACCGATAACACGCAGTTCACCGGAAGAAAGGCTCACATCCTTAAGGTTTACATTGACCATTTCAGCCAAACGAAGCCCTGCACCATACATCAGCTCCATCATTGCGCGATCTCTAATCGCTAATGGATCATCTTCATTCACCTCAAGCAATTGACCTACTTCATCAACATCGAGATTTTTAGGCAAAGGACGTTTTTTACGTGGCGCAGAAACCCCTTTGGCTGGATTTGCAGTCAATTCGCCGCGCAAAATCAGAAAGTCAAAAAAGCTACGTAACGAAGAGAGACGAGTAGCAATACTGCTGGCCTTCATCCCATCACGCATTCCCTTGCTGGCAATTTGGCGCACCCATCCAGCGTCCACTTGTTGCCAACTTTTCAGACCAAGATGAACAAGGTGACTTGCGATGGTTTCAAGCTGTTGTTTGTAATTGCGCTGGGTATGCAAGCTCAGCCCCTTTTCGCTTCTTAAATATTCATAGAAGCGTTCCAGAGGCTGTCTTAGTCCGCTAGGAAGAGGAGTTACTGATTCGCTCATGCTCTTCACATTGCCAAGGCAGGCTTTCAATCAAATGAGATAACACCAGCGCCAAGTGACGCAGGAACAAGGTGTCCATATGGGGCTGGAAATGGCCACCATCACCGCTTGAGAACATCAGTACTCCTTGAAGTGCTTTCTTATACAAGGGTAGCACGACATACGAACCCATTTCTGGCGCTCGAGAGTTTTCACCTAGCAATAATTCGCGATCTACTTTGCGCATACGCCCCAAGTAAGCACTCTTACCGTTTAAATGATTGGTCGCAAAACGCTGATAGTTTTCTTTATTCAATGAGTAGTAGCCCGATTCGCTATCAAGTAAGCGCACATAAGCCACTAATCCTAGTGATTTGGCCATATTTTCAATGGCTTTTACTACCGAAAACAGGGTGTCACATTTGAGGATCTGCTCTTGCAGCTCCATAAACTCATGAAATGTTCTGTCATTACTTTTAGCCAGAGACATCAATGAGGTGATCTCTTCTTCTAACTCTTCGATTCGCTGACGCTGCCGGTTCATTTGCACATGAACCAGAGAAACAGCACCTTGCTCCTGACTTGGCAGTGCCAGTCGGTCCACTAAATCACGTCGATGAGTAAAAAAGTCTGGATTGTCACTTAGGTACTCGGCTACCACTTCAGCCGTCAGTGCATCCGCTTCAATTTGAGACACGTTGAATCCTTGTTATTATTTTATTCTTAGCAGCTTAGCTGACCATCAAACACATGGGTAGCAGGGCCTGTCATGTATAACGGTTTCCCAGGTCCTTGCCAGCTAATGTGCAGCGAACCACCAGGCAGGTTCACTTTAACGCTTTCGTCTAATAGCCCTTGGATGATACCAACAGCTACCGCACCACAAGCACCACTGCCACACGCTTGAGTCTCACCAGCCCCTCGCTCATAGACTCGTAGGTTGATTTCATCTCGTCGCAATACTTGCATGAATCCAGCATTAACGCGCTCAGGGAATCGCTCATGGGACTCTAAAAGAGGTCCTAATGTGTCGACATCAGCCGTAGCGACATCATCAACCACAGTCACCACGTGAGGGTTACCCATGCTGACTGCACCACAGAATAAGGTTTTTTCCCCTGTACGCATGATGTACGTTTTTTCAGTCTGCTTCGCTTTGAAAGGAATCTTACTTGGTTCAAATTCCGGCACTCCCATGTTCACCGTAACCTGATCATCTTCCTCTATGTTCAGTACCATTTTACCCTTTTTAGTACTGACGCTAATGCTGTACTTGTTAGTTAATCCTTTCATTCGGACAAAGCGAGCAAAGCATCGAGCACCATTACCACACTGTTCAACTTCACTACCATCAGCGTTAAAAATTCGGTAGTGGAAGTCGGTTTCAGGATCGTATGGAGCTTCCACGACAAGCAGTTGGTCAAAACCAACGCCTGTGTGACGATCCGCCATGCGACGGATCAAATCAGGGGAAAAGAAAATATTTTGAGTAATACAATCAACGACTATGAAGTCGTTACCCAAACCGTGCATTTTTGAAAAATGGAAATGCATAAGACTTCAATTACTCCGGAAGTACGTTTTCAAGTGCCCACAAACTGGATAGTTCTTCTCTTTGGCGCACTAAGTAAGCTCGATCGCCATCAACCATGACCTCTGCTGCACGAGAACGAGTGTTGTAGTTGGAAGACATGACAAAGCCATAAGCACCAGCAGAACGTACCGCTAGCAAATCATTTTCCTCAATCACTAGCGAACGGTCTTTACCGAGAAAATCACCCGTTTCGCAGATAGGTCCCACCAAGTCGTAAGTCATTGGTTCGCCTTTGCGAGGGCAAACAGGCACGATATCTTGCCATGCTTGATAAAGCGCTGGACGCATTAAATCATTCATTGCGGCATCAATAATGGCGAAATTCTTGTGTTCGGTATGTTTAAGGAATTCAACCTTAGTCAGTAAGACACCTGCGTTAGCTGCAATCGCACGGCCGGGTTCAAAGATAAGCTCCAAGTCTTGATGATTTTCAAGACGACCTAGCAGTGCCTTCGCATAATCAGAAGGCTCTGGTGGCAGCTCATCACGGTATACCACCCCTAAACCACCACCAACATCAAGATGATCGATCTTAATACCTTGGGCTTTTAGATCATCAATAAGTGCGAGCAGGCGATCTGTTGCATCGATAAACGGTTCAATATCGGTTAGCTGAGATCCAATATGGCAGTCAATACCGCGAATCTCTAAGTTCTCTAGACTTTGAGCAAATTTATAAACCGCAGGTGCACGATCAAACGCAATACCAAACTTGTTATCACGTAGGCCAGTTGAAATATAAGGGTGAGTATTTGCATCGACATCTGGGTTAATGCGCAGCGAGATCGGCGCTTTAAGACCAAGCTCTCCAGCAACCTTGTTGAGGCGCTCAAGCTCTGGCTCAGACTCTACGTTGAAACACTTGATCCCCAGCTCTAGCGCTCGTTTCATCTCGGCTTCGGTTTTACCAACGCCAGAGAATACAACTTTGCTTGCTTCACCACCGGCAGCAATGACTCGTTCCAGTTCACCACCAGACACAATATCAAAACCAGAACCCAGGCGAGCTAACACATTCAATACACCAAGGTTTGAGTTTGCTTTGACGGCATAGCACACCAAATGTGGGTGCTCACCTACCGATTTATCAAACGCGTGCCAGTGACGCTCAAATGTTGCGCGTGAGTATACATAAAGTGGCGTGCCGTACTGTTGTGCAAGTTCTGTTAGTGCGACATCTTCGGCCCATAGCTGGCCATCATCCTGATAGTTGAAGTAATCCAAAGTACTTTCCCTTATATTCTGTTTCTAATTATTGTGAAGACTGCTCATTCTGCTGAGCATCTTCAGGCATGTAAAGCGGTCCAGTTTGACCACAGCCAGCTAAGCCAAGCACCGAAAAGATAAAAAGAGCTAAGATCGATTTTTTCATTGGTTGTATCGTGATTATTCTATCAATGCCCCCTATAATCGCACCACACTCAAGAAAAGCAATAGGATAGATTAGATGAACGATACGGAATTTCATCAGTTAGTAGATGTTCAAATGCAAATCATCGAGGAAATGATTGATGATTCAGGTGCGGACATCGATTACGAGACCTCTGGCAACGTAATGACTTTGGAGTTTGAAGACCGCAGTCAAATCATTATCAACCGTCAGGAACCAATGAAAGAGATCTGGCTAGCATCTAAATCTGGGGGGTTTCACTTTGCTCTAGTTGATGGTAACTGGACGTGTTCAAAGACTGGACTAGAACTTATTGCTATGGTTAAGCAAGAGTGTGAAAAACACTGCGACGAAGAGATCGAGTGGGCCTAAAGCATCATCCCTGCCCAACATAAAAAAAGAGCATCCTTAGATGCTCTTTTTTGTATTCGTTTATGCATTAACTATCTTGTTTGGCCTAGTGTAACTGGCGCCATCATTTCGATAAGGAACAATATAAGGTTCGTCATCTTCTGGACGAACAATCTGGTAGTACTGAGGCAAATTGAAATTGATCAGTTTCGAAGAGAGCGGATTTTCATCCTTCACCGAGGTATAAAAACTGTTCACGCTCGCAATCATCTCATCTTTCTCACCTTTAAACTGGTGATAGACTTCCACTCGATTCGATTCGTCCAACACGTAGATATTGAAGCCTTTATCAGTATCTTCAAAAAAGAACTGAATCAAACCTTCGCTGGCAAAACCATCAACCACTTCAGGCAACTGATAGTCCTGTTCCTTATCCAGCATCAGGAGTGGTGAACCTTTCAACTTGTTGGTCGAAATACTGCGATAAAAATCTACCGAGTTTTCCAACATTTGAACCGAAACACCACGACGTTCATAAAAAAGACCGTAAGTTTGCTGACCTATGCGTAAAGCCTTAAATCGACGACGTTTTTCTTGTTCAACTGGCTTGAGACGTAAATCAATACACTCTGCCAATAACTGATAAACCTTGTTGCGCATGACGCCACGTAGATTTTTGCTGTAACAGAACACATCAACTGACTCTGGCGGGATCGCATCCTGATGCATTTTCCCTAGCACGGTTTTCAACCCGTCCAGCATGGCCGTCTCACCTTTAAAATGCAAAGTACGCACTTCATGCCACGAATTGCGGTAAACCAAATCAACACTGCCGACTAGGCATTTCTGCTCAGGACCAAAGCTAAAAATATCTGTGGTTTTAGGATCAAGCTTCAAAGACTTACCACTCAGGTCTGCTGTTGGATCGTTTTCAAAGTTGATAAACATCGCCAGTTGACTAATTTCACATGGACTAGCTAACGCTTGCATTGTCGGTCGGCGTTTACGCAGTGAGAAGGTATTACGTAGGTCACTCACCATCTGATAGAACTTGTCGATGTCGAGGTGAGCATCACGAATCACAGAATGCAAACGAGTCGATTCTGTAATCAAACCATTGAAGAATGACCATGCGACTAGCTTACTCAAATACTCGTTATGTTCTAACGGCGCCTGACCGATAATACGGTGTGGAGTCAAAGGTTGTTTATACAGATACCAACCCGCTTTATTTGTCCGTCCTGGACGAACTTCAATAAAGGTGAGGTCAGACTCATGCAAATCAGGAGAAATCTGAGGATTCAGCAGCGTAACTTTACCTGGTAACACTTCAAACGCAGCATACAGCTTACGCGCCAAGATACTAATATCCTGAGGGCTAATGGCAGAAGTAATATCGTTGCGACGAGCAAACTGAATAAGATTCCGGTAGCTCTGCATCAAAGCGTCCAGCAGCGCATGGTGCACGACTTTGACTTGCTCTACTTTCCAGTTACGACGGTCATCAAGCTCTTCAATAACAGAGTCTGACCAGTTCCACTGCTGTACGAGTTCACTCAGCGCTTCACGACGCCATTCCACCGAACCCACACTTGGTTCTCTAGAAAGCTTTTCGTGCGTTTTAAGATAAAAACAGCGGCGCACTAAATCTAAACGCGTGGTATCTCCAATACGTTCAAGATAACGAGTCACCTTTTCTAGCATTAGGTAATACGCATCCATCCCGTACAGATCCGGCTCATGCGCAAAGAAACGTCGCTTAGTATCTAGGCTCAACAGCTGAGTATTTGGGTACTCCCACGAATAGGCTTCTAATAAAATGGCTTTCAGAACCGACTTGTATGGCGAGTCAATACTCTTGTAAAGCTGCCATAGATTCGAGCCAAAATACTCCTCTGCAGGAATTCGATTCAATTTGCCGAAGTCAATCCACTTAGAGCAATCGATACATCCTTTACTGCACAGGTCTTTTACATATTCGTCGTAGCACTCTTCCATCTCAGTTGGAACAATCTGCCACAGCAAGCGCTGGCCAGCGAGGCGGACAGCACTGCGATAAAACTCATCAAGTAACAGTAGATGTTGAGATGAACCACAGTTGTCACCGGTCATTTCTTCAGAATGATTTGAACGGAAACGTTGCTCATCCATTAAGAAGAAATTCGCTTCAACACCCTGAGTTTGTGCCCAATCAGTGATAAGTAAACATTTGTTGGTTAGGCTTTCTCTTTCCTCGCATTCCATCTCAGGTGATACACATACCCAAATATCCAGATCACTGGAGGTGCTTTGCCCAATAGAAGATGTACTTCCCATGGTATAAAGACCGAGAATCGCTGGATTTTCACTAGTAGGTAGAGGCTGTCCAATGGTTAATTGGCTATCTTCAACGAATTGCTGCTGAATGTCGTTAAGCTCAAAATCACAAATACCAAAAGGAACGTTGGCATCAAAGTAACCAGGAAACAGAGGATGGTTGAAATGGAGTAGAGTTGGGATCAGATGGAAGACTCGTTGACTTGGTAAATCCATAAGCGCCAGCGCACGTTCAATACGTTGCTGGTTAAGGTTATCAAGTCTCTTTATTAACGTCTTGGTGTAAGCCTGCAAGGGAGCTTCCTTGGTTCATATCCTAGATAGTGCCTGACTAAAAACTGTCCTAAAGCACCAACAAAACGTGATCAATCTAACATTTTTATTTGGATTGGTAAAGAAATGTACGATCTGATCTACACAATTTTGTCCATCTGAAGTTGCCGCTCTTAGTGTGGTACGTAACTGCTCTTAATAATAATAGCCTATTTTACAAACGAGACATTTATCACACTCTTTCGATGATTTTGTGCTAGCAAACATCAATCCCTCACCCGAATGAATATGCAGTAATGCATTTTTAGCCGACAGTGGTAGGATTAGTGATTATTTTGGTATCAGCAGAACACTATGACTCAAACAACTCCAATTCGTATCGCTACACGTAAAAGTCCACTTGCGCTTTGGCAGGCTCACTATGTTAAAGACACATTACAAGCCGCTCACCCAGGTTTGGAAGTTGAGCTAGTGACCATGGTAACCAAAGGCGACATTATCTTAGATACACCGCTAGCAAAAGTGGGTGGTAAAGGTTTATTCGTTAAAGAGCTTGAAGTCGCCATGCTGGAAGGTCGAGCAGATTTGGCCGTTCACTCGATGAAGGACGTTCCTGTCGATTTCCCTGAAGGCCTAGGCCTAGTCACCATCTGTGAGCGTGAAGATCCACGCGATGCTTTTGTATCCAACACATACAGCAGTATTGATGAACTCCCCCAAGGAGCAATTGTGGGCACTTGTAGCCTGCGTCGTCAATGTCAACTTAAAGAGGCTCGTCCAGACTTAGTCATTAAAGAACTGCGTGGCAATGTTGGCACTCGTCTCAGCAAACTGGACGCTGGCGAATACGATGCCATCATTCTTGCTGCCGCTGGCCTAAAACGCCTTGAGCTGGAAGAGCGTATCAAGAGCTTTATTGAACCAGAACAGTCCTTACCAGCAGTTGGACAAGGGGCAGTCGGTATCGAATGTCGCTTAGACGATGAACGCCTTATTGAACTCCTAGAGCCACTAAACCACAAAGAAACCGCAGACCGTGTTCGCTGTGAACGCGCAATGAACCTAACCCTAGAAGGTGGATGTCAGGTGCCAATCGGTAGTTACTCGCTCATTGATGGCGACAACATCTGGCTACGTGCTTTAGTGGGTGAACCAGACGGCTCTAAGATCGTTCGTGGTGAGATCCGTGGCGCTCGTGCAGACGCAGAAGCTCTAGGTGTCGAACTTGCTAATCAACTATTGGCAGACGGCGCGAAAGAGATTCTGACTAAACTGTACGCAGAACACGAGTAAATCACTATGGCAGTACTGGTCACTAGGCCGGGACAACAAGGCCTTTCCCTATGTGAGCAACTTTCGAAGGTTGGAGTTTCCAACCTTCACCACCCTCTTATACATATCCAGCCCGGTGAGCACTTAGCCGAACTGGAGAATCGAATAGCTGAAGTTGACATCATCATCGCAGTTAGCCAGCACGCAGTGGAAGCGAGCCATCGTTTCCTCTCACAATTGAGCCTAAATTGGCCTTCACAGCCGATCTACCTTGCCGTTGGTCAAAAAACTGCACATGTTTTGAGCAAAGTGAGTCAACAAAAAGTACACTACCCAGAAATTAGTGACAGCGAACATCTACTTAATCTGGATGTACTGCAAAACGTCACCAACAAATCAATCCTCATCTTGCGTGGAAATGGCGGGCGAGAACTCATCTTCGATACGCTCTCTGCACGAGGTGCGTGTATTGAATATAAAGAAGTATACAAACGAAAAAACCTAGCTTTCCGCTCAGATTTACTCGTACCGTTCTGGCAAGATAAAAACATTAATCAATTAGTCATCACCAGTTCAGGTCAGCTCGACTACTTTATTTCGCAGTTTAATCAACAACAACGGGACTGGTTATTTACGCTACACCTCTACGTACCTAGCGAGCGTATAGCGCAACAAGCACGAGAAGTAGGTTTTAAAGTGGTCACCAATACTTTCAGTGCCTCGAACCCAGTGTTATTGGCTGCTCTCCGGCCAGACAAAACAGGACAATAAGTCATGACAAGCAAAAATAAAAACGAAAACATTGCCCCTGACCAAGAAAAAGATAAGGCAGCGGACGCAAACAAATCAGAAACAACAGCGTCTGCAGAAACAGCGGTAGAGACATCAGAGCAAGTCTCACCAGCCACGGAACCAAAACCTAGCGAAGCCGCGAAAACTCAAACTGAAGATAAACAAGCCAAACGTGGCGTTAAGCTCGCGACTGTTGCCATCGTTATTTCGGTCCTTTTAGGTGGCGGTCTTACCTTTCAAATGCAACAAAAGAACGCTGTATACCAAGCGCAAATTAGCGCATTACAGACTCAGTTGCAGCAAACTCAAAACTCAGTTCAATCTGAACTTGAAGCGACCCAGCAGCAAGCCATCGCCAAAGCGACAGAAATCACTCACCGTGCAGAAACCGTATTAGCTCAGCAACAAAAAAGCATTGAAAGCCTTCAGTTAGCCGTTGCTGATGTGAAAGGGCGTCGTCCAAATGACTGGCTTCTCGCGGAAGCAGATTACTTGGTAAAACTGGCAGGACGTAAACTCTTTCTTGAGCATGACGCGGTAAGCGCAACCAAACTGATGGAAAGTGCGGACCAGCGCATCGCTGCACTGAACGACCCAAGTTTAGTTCCACTGCGAAAAGTGATGGCCAACGACATTACTAAGCTAAAGACCATTCCATTAGTTGATCGTGAAGGTTTAGTACTACGCATTACAGCACTACAGCAACAGGTAGATAAACTCCCACTTGCCCATGCCCTACTTCCTGAAGCAGATAAGCAGCAAAAACCTGTAGTTTCAGAAGACATCTACGACTGGCAAGATAACCTAATTACTTCACTAAAAGATTTCTCTGACAACTTCATCACTTTCAGAACTCGTGATGGCAACGTTATTCCACTCCTATCACCTCAGCAGCACTTCTACTTAAAAGAAAACATTAAGGCGAAGTTAGAAACAGCGATTAAGGCCGTCTACGTAGAACAGCAAGAAATCTACTCGACTGCGTTAACAACCGCAGACAAATGGTCATCAACCTTCTTTAACCAAGACTCAAATGAAGTGAAAGAGTTTAATAAAGCTCTAGAGCTATTGAGCTCACAAAAGGTTCAAGTTGAGTATCCGGTTAAGCTTGAAACCCAACAGAACCTATCTGATGTCATTCGTGAACGCCTTCGTCGTGAAGTAACGACTCTAGTATCGGAGGATAAGTAATGTTTCGCCTTATTTTTCTCTTTGTCGTACTCGGATTAGGACTGTTTGTTGGTACTCAGTATGCAGGTCAACAAGGCTATGTGCTGATCTCAATTGCCAACAAAACCATCGAGATGAGTGTCACGACTTTAGTCATCTTCGTTATTGGCGCGCTAGCAGCACTGTTCGGTTTAGAGTATCTGATTAAGAAAGTATTCTATGCGAGTTCAGCGACATGGAATTACTTCAGCGTACGTAAAATGAGACGCTCACGCCGCTACACAAATGAAGGAATCATCAAGTTGCTCGAAGGTGATTTCAAGCTCGCAGAGAAAAAAGTGACTCGTTGGGCCAATCATCATGATATGCCACTACTCTGTTACTTAGTTGCATCAGAAGCAGCACAAGGCATGGGTAATGAAGCACAGCGTGATCGTTACTTAGAACTGGCAGCACAGCAAGAAAACGCTGAGCTAGCGGTTGAGCTCACTAGAGCCAAACAACAAATTCGCGATGCTAAGTACAACCAAGCTCTTGAAACGCTGTCAGGCTTGAAACATAACTATGCCAACAACCTAATAGTGCTGAACTTACTCAAACAGGTTTACATTGAACTGAAGCTTTGGCAGCCGCTTTTGGACTTACTGCCAAAACTCGTGAAGAATAAGATCGTGACCGAAGAGGAACAAGAGCCATTAGCACAACGAGCACAATGCGGCCTGCTTACTGAAGTTGCAGAGCAAAAAGGGAGTGAAGGACTGATCGCTCACTGGAATGCACTACCACGCAAGGTGAAATCAGACGCTCACCTAGTGGAGTGCTTTGCGAAACAACTCATCAACCGTCAGGCAGATAACGAAGCGTTTACTTTAATTAAAGAAACACTTAAGAAGCATCCGAATTCTGAATTATATCGCTTACTTCCTGAGCTTAAACTCTCAGACAGCCATCCAGTTATCACCTTCTTAGAAGAAGTTCTAAGAAAAGATACCAATAACGCACAAGCAAATAGTGCTTTAGCGCAGTTCCACCTACGTAATGAAAACTGGAGTGGCGCTCAACAGCACTTAGAGAAAGCGCTCTCTATACGTTCAAACGTCTCAGATTACGGTCTACTGGCGGATGCCCTAGAGAAACAAAATCTAACTAAAGCCGCACATGAAGTCTCAAAAAAAGCACTGACTCTGGTCAGCGGCCCTGCTGCTTAACACTAGCAAGTACTTTAGAAAGCCACCTAATCAGGTTAACTCCGATCAGTTAAGTAAATGATCAGTTGAACGATCCTGTGGTTGGTTGAAAATACCCTCAAACATTTCATATTTGAGGGTATTTTTTATGTTGGCTCACTGGCTTATTGATGTTGATGACTTCGCTTCTCCTGATTCACTT
>NZ_JATABH010000039.1:0-42828 GCF_036533775.1 Vibrio sp. M260112
CTTGTTCACGCTAGTGCGGCTTACCTTCAGGTATTTGGCAATCTGTGTTCGAGACCGCCCTTCTTTAAAGTGTGCTAGAGCAAGTAAACGCATCTTCATTTGTATAGACTTCTGCTGACTAGCGAGTTTTTTAAAGTCGATGTTGTCGAGGCTATCCATGGTATTCTCGTGTAGAAATGATAGCCTCAATTAGACCATATTTTTACTTAGATTGGTATTACGCCACGGGCTTTTTGTGTATTAGGGAGCAGGAGTGCTTCAGGTGTGGAAATCGGGTACGGGCTGTGGATTACGGATTACGCGCTTTGAGATAGGGGACAATACGAGCGCTGCGCCTTCGGACAATGGCAGCGGGACTTACGCTGAAGGTAAGGTTTGGCTGTAAACTGATGAGATGTTGGGCCTAGAAGATGTTGATAGGACTTGTCCCTGAAAAGAGAAATACTTTAGCCTACACCCATAAAAAAGCAGCCATTTGGCTGCCTTTGAATGTCTTTCTGAGTATCACACTTATTCTTGGGGGGCTTGTTCAAGATCGCACTCTTCGTCGATCTCCTTCTGTTTGAGTTTCGCTTTTTCAATCATAGGAGTGATGGTCGAGCCTTGGACAAGGATAGAAAATACCACTACTGAATATGTCATGACCAACACGATCTCTTTTACATCTATCAGCTTATCCTGAATGACCCAGATACCCGATGGAATTGATAGCGCCATCGCTAATGCCAGCCCACCACGGAGGCCACCCCAAGTGAGTATCCTGACAGACCAAGGGTTGTACTTGCGGTAGCGTTTGAAGCCAATGTAAGAGAAGAATACGCTCAGGTAGCGAGCTGCGAGTACTAATGGGATGGAGAACGCCATTAGGATCCAGTCTTCTTTATGGAACTCAAATAGTAACATAGACATACCAATGAGTAGGAATAGCACGCCATTTAAGAATTCATCTACTAGCTCCCAGAAGTGGTCTAAGTGGTCTTCACTTTCTTTAGAGAAACCGATAAAGCGAGTCCAGTTCCCTATCATGATACCTGACACAACCATAGCTAGCGGGCCTGAAACGTGTATCACTTCAGCAAACGCATAACCGGCCGTTGGCATACCAATCGTGAGCAGCAGTTCCATAGAGTGATCATCTGTAGCACTAATTAAGTAGTGGAAAAGTAGTCCTAGAGCAAAGCCATAGGCAATACCACCGATTGCTTCTTGAATGAACAGTAATGCCACACTGCCCACCGTTGGCGTTTCTGTGCCGAATGCGATGGTAAAAATAGTAACGAAGATTACTAAGCCGAAGCCATCGTTAAACAGAGATTCACCTTCGATTTGGGTTGAAATACGTTTTGGTGCATCAAGTTTCTTTACGATCGCAAGAACAGCGATAGGGTCGGTTGGCGAGATCAGTGCGCCAAATAACAAGCAATAAATGAGATTGAATTGAATGCCGATCAGTTGACAGAATCCATACAATACAAAGCCTATAAAGAATGTCGAAAACAGGGTCGCGCCGAGCGCAAGCACTGTGATTTCCCATCTTTGATCTTTTAAATTGGGAAGTTTGATTCCTAATCCGCCCGCAAATAACAGAAATCCAAGGATCCCTTTTAGAAGAAAGTCTTCAAAGTTAATGCTGGATACCGTGTTTGAAGCGATTTCAGTCAGGTGGAACCAATCATTCTGACCCGCAATTAAGATAAGTAGCGAAAGCATCATCGAACCAGCGGTAATCGCGATGGTGGTTTGCATCTTACCTATCTTGCTGTTTATAAAAGCAATCAACATCGCTGCTGCAGACAGGAAGCACAGTGTGTAGTAGACCGACATTAGAATCTCATTATGTAACAAATTATGAATGAAGATTTTCTGCCTACTATGTTCAAATAGCAAACACTTTTTGTAATAAGTAAGTCATCAATTTGATCTTTTAGACGTCTAGACTCCTTTAATAACTGTGATAGGATGGAGGCATAAATAAAGGAATGAGGCAGTACCGTGGGAAGTAATGTAAGGCAACAGATTGAAGCTCAATTAAAGCAACGTATCTTATTGATTGATGGTGGTATGGGCACCATGATCCAAGATTACAAATTGGAAGAGCAAGATTACCGAGGCGAGCGCTTTGCAGATTGGCACTGTGATTTGAAGGGTAATAATGACCTGTTAGTGTTGTCACAGCCAACGTTAATCAGAGATATCCACGCAGCGTATCTTGAAGCAGGGGCGGATATTCTTGAAACCAACACTTTCAATGCGACGACTATCGCTATGGCTGACTACGATATGGAAAGCCTCAGCGAAGAGATTAACTTTGCCGCAGCAAAATTGGCAAGAGAAGTCGCTGATGAATGGAGTGCGAAGACGCCAGATAAACCTCGCTATGTTGCCGGTGTTCTTGGTCCTACTAACCGCACATGTTCTATCTCACCGGATGTAAATGACCCTGGTTATCGAAATGTTAGCTTTGACCAGTTAGTTGAAGCGTATTCTGAATCGACTCGCGCCCTGATCCGAGGTGGGTCTGATCTTATCCTTATTGAAACCATTTTTGACACTTTGAATGCCAAGGCTTGTGCCTTCGCGGTTGATAGTGTGTTTGAAGAACTGGGTTTTAGCCTACCTGTTATGATCTCAGGTACCATTACCGATGCGTCGGGTCGGACATTATCCGGTCAAACAACCGAAGCCTTCTATAACTCTCTACGTCACGTTCAACCAATCTCATTTGGACTTAACTGTGCCCTTGGCCCTGATGAGCTAAGACCATACGTTGAAGAGCTTTCACGTATCTCTGAGACGTTTGTTTCAGCACACCCTAATGCGGGTTTGCCGAATGCTTTTGGTGAGTACGACCTTTCTCCTTCGGACATGGCGGTTCATGTCAAAGAGTGGGCTGAAAGTGGCTTTCTTAATTTAATTGGCGGGTGTTGTGGTACTACGCCTGAGCATATTCGCCAAATGGCAAAGGTGGTCGCTGGAGTAAAACCAAGAGCACTTCCTCAATTGACGGTGGCTTGTCGCTTATCAGGTCTTGAACCGTTAACGATTGAGAAGGAAACTCTGTTTGTTAACGTCGGCGAACGAACAAACGTTACTGGCTCTGCTCGCTTCAAACGATTGATCAAAGAAGAACTCTATGACGAAGCGTTAGAGGTTGCCCGCCAGCAAGTAGAGAACGGCGCACAGATCATCGATATCAATATGGATGAAGGCATGTTGGATGCGGAGGCGAGTATGGTTCGTTTCCTAAATCTATGTGCATCTGAGCCAGAAATCTCGAAAGTCCCTATCATGGTCGATTCATCCAAATGGGAAGTCATTGAAGCGGGTCTAAAGTGTATTCAGGGCAAAGGCATTGTTAACTCCATATCTCTTAAAGAGGGTAAAGAGAAATTTGTCGAACAGGCTAAGTTGATTCGCCGTTACGGTGCGGCTGTTATTGTCATGGCATTTGATGAAATCGGTCAGGCAGAGACACGTGCACGTAAACTAGAGATATGTACGAATGCCTACAATATCTTAGTCAATGAAGTCGGTTTCCCACCGGAAGATATCATTTTCGACCCAAATATTTTCGCTGTTGCAACGGGCATTGAGGAACACAACAATTATGCGGTGGACTTTATTGCAGCGGTAGCAGACATCAAACGCGACCTCCCTTATGCGATGATATCTGGTGGCGTTTCGAACGTCTCCTTCTCTTTCCGAGGTAATAACTATGTTCGAGAAGCGATTCATGCTGTGTTCCTCTACCACTGCTTTAAGAACGGCATGGATATGGGTATCGTAAATGCAGGGCAACTGGAAATATACGACAACGTACCCGAGAAGTTGCGTGAAGCGGTTGAGGATGTGGTGCTCAACCGTCGCGATGACAGTACTGAGAGGTTACTGGATATTGCTGCGGAGTACGCAGACAAGGGTGTAGGTAAAGAAGAAGACGCGTCGGCACTTGAGTGGCGTACTTGGCCTGTTGAAAAACGTTTAGAGCACGCCTTAGTAAAAGGTATTACCGAGTTTATTGTTGAAGATACTGAGGAAGCGCGCGTGAATGCTGCCAAACCGTTAGAGGTGATTGAAGGCCCTCTCATGGATGGTATGAACGTCGTCGGTGACCTGTTTGGTGAAGGCAAAATGTTCCTACCTCAGGTGGTGAAGTCAGCACGTGTAATGAAGCAGGCAGTTGCCCACCTAGAGCCATTTATCAATGCGGGCAAACAGGCGGGATCTACTAACGGTAAGATTTTATTAGCAACGGTGAAAGGTGATGTTCACGATATTGGTAAGAATATCGTAGGTGTCGTTTTGCAATGTAATAACTATGAAATTATCGATCTCGGGGTGATGGTTCCGTGTGAACAGATCCTTAAAGTCGCCAAAGAAAAGAATGTCGATATCATTGGACTTTCCGGCTTAATTACCCCTTCACTCGACGAAATGGTTCATGTTGCCAAAGAGATGGAACGTCTTAATTTCGATTTGCCGCTTTTGATTGGTGGTGCAACCACATCTAAAGCTCATACCGCTGTTAAGATAGAGCAGAACTACAAACATCCCGTTGTTTATGTAAACAATGCGTCTCGAGCGGTTGGTGTGTGTACCTCGCTGCTTTCAAATGAACTGCGCCCTGATTTTGTTGAAAAGCTTGATGCAGATTATGTACGTGTACGTGATCAACATAACCGCAAAAAGCCACGTACTAAGCCTGTTACTCTTGAACAAGCACGAGTGAACAAGGTTGCCATTGACTGGGAGAGTTACACACCGCCAGTTCCTGCTAAGCCGGGTGTGCATGTATTTGACGATTTTGACATCGGTACCTTGCGTAAGTACATCGATTGGACGCCATTCTTTATGACATGGTCTTTGGTGGGTAAGTATCCCACTATTTTCCAACATGAAGAGGTAGGTGAAGAAGCAAAACGTCTCTTTGAGGACGCGAATGAACTACTCGATCGTGTTGAACAAGAAGGTTTGATGCAGGCGCGAGGAATGTGTGCACTTTTCCCTGCTGCAAGTATTGGCGATGATATCGAGGTCTATACTGATGAATCTCGTACTGAAGTAGCTAAAGTTCTGCATAACTTACGTCAGCAAACCGAGAAACCTAAAGGCTTTAACTACTGTTTGTCTGATTACATAGCACCTAAGGAGTCGGGCAAAAAAGATTGGATTGGTGCCTTTGCTGTAACAGGTGGTATCAATGAACGGGAGCTGGCTGATCAGTACAAAGCGCAGGGTGATGACTACAATGCGATCATGATTCAAGCGGTTGCTGACCGATTGGCTGAAGCCTTCGCTGAGTATCTGCATGAGCGGGTACGTAAAGAGATCTGGGGTTATGCCGAAGATGAAAACTTATCCAATGAAGAGCTCATTAGAGAGAAGTATCAAGGTATTCGTCCTGCGCCTGGATATCCGGCTTGTCCTGAACATACCGAGAAAGGCCCATTGTGGGAGTTGATGAAAGTCGAAGAGACGATAGGGATGACCTTAACGTCCAGTTACGCGATGTTCCCTGGGGCGTCTGTTTCGGGCTGGTACTTCTCTCATCCAGATTCTCGCTACTTTGCGATCGCACAGATCCAACAAGATCAAGTTGAAAGTTACGCGCAGCGCAAGGGATGGGATATGCTTGAAGCAGAGAAATGGCTGGGCCCTAACATTAACGGCTAGAGCCTTTCCTGATAGAAAAAGCGCAGCTCAATGAGCTGCGCTTTTTAATATGTATCTGAGACTAGATCAGGATTGTCGCAAGTCCGAGGAATACCGACAAACCAATGACATCGGTGACGGTTGTTAGAGCCATTCCCCCTGCCAGTGCTGGATCGATATTCATTTTCTTGAGTAGGATCGGAATGGTTACACCGGCAACACCAGCAACAAACAAGTTGGTTAACATCGCTGCCGAGATGATTCCACCCAACATCCAGTTTCCTTTCCAAGCAACGACAATACCACCGATAATTAATGCCCACATGATGCCATTGAGTAGGCCGATGGCCGCCTCTTTCATCAGTAGTTCACGCTTGTTGGAATCACCGATATGGCCAAGCGCTAGACCGCGGATCACCAGAGCGACGGTTTGGTTACCAGCAACCCCGCCCATCGAAGGCACAATGGTCATCAACACGGCGATCGCGGCCATCTGATCGAGAGTGGCTTCAAACATGTTTGAGACCGATGCCGCAGCAAGAGCAGCAAGAACATTAGCACCTAACCAAATACTGCGTTTTCGTGCTGATTTTACCACTGGGGCGAAAGTATCTTCGTCATCATCCATACCCGCCATACTCATCATCGAGTGTTCTGCGTCTTCACGAATGACATCGACAACGTCATCGATAGTAATACGTCCGACAAGGTGCTGCTTGTCGTCGATTACAGGAGCTGAAATCCAGTTACGACGTTCAAACAAGCTCGCTATGTCTGAGTCGCTCATCGTTACATCGATAGCTTCGTCGGCATCTTCCATCACATCACTGACTTTGACGTCTGGTTGCGTTGTGATGAGTGTTGTGATCGGCAGTTCGCCGATCAGTCGGCTCTCTTCATCGATAACGTAGAGTGCGTCAGTAGCTTCCGGCAACTCGCCTTTCATGCGCAGATAACGTAATACAACGTCGACATCGACATCACCACGAATAGTGATGACGTCGGTGTTCATTAAACTACCGGCGGTGTCTTCTGGGTAGGAAAGGGCAGTTTCAACTAATAGACGCTCAGCTGCGTCCATTTGAGATAAAACTTCTCTTGAAACATCATCGGGTAGGCTTCGAAGAACGTAAGCGACATCATCCGTCTCCATACCTTCGGTTGCTTCTGCCAGCTTTTCTGGTGCCATTCTAGACACTAGATCGTCTTTCACATCCTCATTCAGTTCATCGAGGATTTCACCATAATCTTCTGGGTCGGTGAGCTGCCAAAGAACTTCACGGCTTTTACGAGGTGATGCTTCTAATAGATGGGCAATATCTTCCGGTTCCATGTCCTGCAATTGACGACGGACATGGACAAAACGGCCATTTTCTAGCGCTTCAGTAACTTCTTTCAGGGCTTGGTGAGCTTGATCGAACTCTATTTGCTCTGCCATTGATTCCCCCTGACTCTATATTCATACAATACTATGAATAGTAACCGAATTTTAGGATGGATTTAATAAGTTAATGTGAAGAAAGGTCATTTAGTTAGAGCATTTACGAGGATTACTCCTCTTCATCAAACTTATCTTCAATAAGATGACAGACTGCTTCTAACGCGGGATGAGCATCGTTTCCCTCGGCACTAATGGTAACGTGCTCTCCCTGAGCTGATTCTAGCATCAGCAGCCCCATGACACTATCGGCAGTGGCTTCTTTACCTTCATGGTTTTGGATCGTCAGAATGGCGTCGTAAGATTGGGCAAGTTCAACCAGTTTTACAGCAGCACGAGCATGAAGCCCAAGACGATTTTGAATTAACACAGTACGACTTTGCTGCTGCATAAACTTATTCCTTATGATTTTTCTCTAATGAGGCATGGCGTATTTGTACTTGGTGTCCCATTTCGGCAAAGTACTCGCCAATTTGCTGAGTAAGATAGACGGAGCGGTGTTTTCCGCCCGTGCATCCAATCGCTACGGTTAGGTAGCTACGATTATTTTTCTCTAATAAGGGTAGCCAGTCTTCAATAAATTTTTGGATCTGACGTTTCAGTTCCATAACCTCTTGGTGACCTTCTAAGAAAGACTTAATAGGGGCATCTAATCCTGTTAGGGGGCGTAAATCTGGCTCCCAATGTGGATTGGGTAAGAAGCGAACGTCGAAGACATAGTCTGCATCACTTGGGAGTCCATACTTAAAACCAAATGACTGGAACACCATGACGAGGTCTTTACGCTCACGACCTTCAACTCTCATGCGCACGGTTTCGCTGAGTTCGTGTAGAGATTGGTTGCTGCTGTCGATGACCAAATCGGCATGTTCTTTCAGCGGGGATAGAATACATCTCTCTTTTTCGATCGCTTGTTCGAGTGAAGTATTGCCCAAACTCAATGACAAGGGATGGATTCGACGAGTTTCGCTGTAGCGTTTAAGCAATGTGTCTTTGTTCGCATCTAAGAATAGAACGCTAACATCCGAGTCTTGCTTAAGTTTAGCCAGTACGTCTTCAACAAGATTCGGCTCAGTGGGCAGATTACGAATATCGATGCTGACAGCAACGTTTTGCTTACTGGACTGAACTGTTTTGACGAAGACTTCGAGCAAATCGACGGGGAGGTTATCAACGCAGTAATAGCCAAGATCCTCGAGAACTCGCAATGCGACGCTTTTTCCAGCGCCTGATTGGCCGCTTACAACGATGAGACGCATTATTTATTGACCATTATGTCGTAAAGCTCTTGATCAGACTGAGCCTTGCGAAGCTGTTTTAGGATCTGCTTATCGTTTAAACGCTCTGCCATACTAGAAAGGGTTTTTAGGTGCTCTTTACATTGCGCGTCAGGCACGAGAAGAGCAAAAAGTAGGTCTACGGGGCGGTTATCGATAGAATCAAATTCAACCGGAGATTCACATTGCAGTAAAACTGCAACTGCTTTATCGCTGGACTGCATACGAGCATGGGGAATGGCAATTCCATTTCCAATGCCAGTACTGCCAACTTTCTCGCGACTTAGCATACATTCAAATAATTCAGTTGAGTTTTGACCTGTCTGTTCAGCAACGAGTTCACTGATTAGCTCTAGGGCTCTTTTTTTACTAGTACATTGAACTGCACTTTTCGTGCAGTTCAATGTAAGGATTTCGCTTAGTTGCATGGTTTTAGTGGGCGTTTAGCTTTTCTTTGTGCTTGTTGAGCTGTCGAACAAGTTTGTCGACGAGCGAATCTATGGCTGCATACATGCTTTCATCGTCAGAAGAGGCATGAATTTCACCTTGGTTAACGTGAAGGGTAGCTTCTGCGATTTGACGTAGTTTTTCAACTTTTAATACAACATGTACGCTGTTGATGTGGTCGAAAAAGCGTTCTAGCTTTTGAAACTTTTCGTTTACGTAGTCTTGCATTGAATCGGTTAGATCAACGTGATGGCCATTAATATTGATTTGCATAGACTTTCCTTCTCGGTTTTTAGGCCTTATAGCAGGCGTTTGCGCTGACTTGATGGTGCAATACCTAGTGACTCTCGGTATTTAGCGATTGTTCGTCTAGCGACCTGAATCCCTTGGTCAGCGAGTAGAGCAGCAATCTTGCTATCACTAAGTGGTTTGGCACTGTTTTCGGCAGCGACAAGCTTCTTGATGAGGGCTCGAATTGCAGTTGATGAGCATTCTCCGCCATTGTCAGTACTGACATGACTTGAAAAGAAGTACTTCAATTCAAAAATGCCACGAGGGGTATGCATGTACTTTTGCGTTGTCACCCTTGATATGGTGGATTCATGCATGTCGACCGCGAGAGCGACATCATTCAGCACCATAGGTTTCATGGCTTCTTCTCCATACTCAAAGAAATCGCGCTGATGTTCAACAATACACTTAGCAACTTTGAGCAGAGTCTCGTTTCTACTTTCTAAACTTTTAATCAGCCATTTTGCTTCTTGCAAATTGCTGCGGATATACTGACTGTCAGCACTGTTGCCTTTGCCTAAGGCCGCATATTGCTGATTTACTTTCAGTCTTGGAACTGAATCTGGGTTGATCGTTACAACCCACTTGCCGTGATCTTTGTAAACTGAGACATCAGGAATGACGTATTCAGCGTGCTCTGAAGCAATACGGCTCCCCGGTCTTGGATCGAGCTGCTGAACGAGTTTGAGAGCTTCGCGTATCTCCGCTTCTTTCAGTTTAGTCTCTTTAATGATCAGTTTGTAATCTCGATTGCCTAACTGATCAATGTGATGGGTAAGAATTAATTTCGCTTCTGCGAGCCAAGGAGTGTCTTCAGGATAAGTGGCTAGTTGCAGCAGTAGACAGTCCTGCAAATTAACGGAGGCTACACCGAGAGGATCAAATTGTTGGACACGCTTGCGTACAGCTTCAATTTCTTCGATCTCAATTTCTTCGTTATTGAAATTTTCTAAGATCTCTTCAGTGGAAACGGTTAAGTATCCGTAGTCATCAATGGCATCAATTAAGGCGAGAGCGATGGTTCGATCTGTTTCACTAAATGGCGTTAGGTCAAGCTGCCAAATGAGATAGTCTTGCAAAGACTGGGTGGTTTCACCTTGATAAACAGGAGTATCATCGTCGAGAGCAATGCCTGTACTGCCGGTATTCGCGCTATAGACATCATCCCAAGTGGTATCAATGTCGAGGTCGTTACTAATTTCAGATTTTTCGATGAGTTCAGAACTGTCTTTGACGTCGGGTTCCGCGGTATCTGCAAGTTCTACCGTAGGCTCTTTTTCCTCACTGCGGGTATTGTCTTCAACCGTTGGTTCGTCATGGGCCTCTTCTACCTCAAGTAGAGGATTTGAATCCAATGCTTCTTGAATTTCCTGTTGAAGATCTAGCGTTGACAGTTGCAACAAACGTATTGCTTGTTGCAATTGAGGAGTCATCGCTAACTGCTGTCCTAGCTTGAGTTGTAATGAGGGTTTCATTCAGTATTGCTTGCCTTCATGCTGGAGAATCTTACCGTTCTTCCCTTTAATCATAGACGGAATTGCTCGCCGAGATAAACTTGTTTCACTTGTTCGTTGTTAAGCACTTGCTCCGGTGTACCTTCTGCAATCAGGTGTCCTTGACTTACAATGTACGCTTTTTCACATACATCAAGCGTTTCACGAACGTTATGGTCAGTGATCAAAACGCCAAGACCACGATCTCTCAGATGTTCAATGATCTTTTTGATGTCGATGACCGAAATAGGGTCAACGCCAGCAAAAGGTTCGTCCAACAAAATAAATTGTGGATTGGCTGCAAGTGCCCTTGCTATCTCAACTCTTCGACGTTCACCACCAGATAATGCCATACCAGCGCTGTTGCGTATGTGCTGAATGTGGAATTCTTCCAATAAATCTTCCAACTTGTCTTGGCGCTCTTCTCTCGTCATTTCCTCACGAGTTTCGAGAACCGCCATGATGTTATCTTCCACTGAGAGTTTGCGGAAAATAGACGCCTCTTGTGGAAGGTAGCCTATCCCCATACGTGAACGGCTGTGCATCGGTAAGATACTGATGTCTTTATCATCGATAGTAATTGAGCCTTCATCACGAGCGACCAATCCTACAATCATATAGAAGGATGTTGTTTTCCCTGCTCCGTTAGGACCAAGCAGGCCAACGATTTGGCCTGATTCTACTTGAAGACTTACATCCGTTACGACGGTTCGATTGCCATAGGTTTTCGCTAAGTGCTCAGCTTTAAGTATTGCCATAACTATTCTTGTACTGCTTGTGGCTGAAGAACGGTAGATACGCGGTCGCCTTTCTCTTTACCGTCAGCAATCAGCTTTTGAGAAGAGATTTTGTAGCGAATCTTAGTACCGCGGATAACACTATCGTCTTGAGATAGCATCGCTTGATCTATCATGGTTAGTTGATCATCGACCATGACATAGTAAAGCTCTTTTGCTTCACCATACAGAGTTTTGCCATCGTCAGTGAGCTGTGAGAACGTCGCCAGATTGCCGTAGCCTTCAATCTCTTGGATTGAGCCATCTTTCGGGTCACGAGTCACTATCACTTTGTCTGCGTTAATGTTGATACTGCCTTGTTTCAACTTAACGTCACCGATAAATGTGACTTTGTTGCTTTGCATATCGAGCTGTTGACTGTCAGAGTCGATATAAACTGGCTGTTCCTGGTCTGTTGATAGCGCCAATGCTTGGCTAGACAGAAATAAACAAGAAATCAGACTAAGGTGTGAGAGTTTCATATCTACCTTGTACGTGCTTGTATAGGGTTGCGTGATTATCGGCAAAATTGCCTGTCATTGCTTGTCCCACTGTTTCAAATTGAGGCCCAACCATAATGACTTGGTTGTCTGCCCAAAAGTCTCTGCTGTCCAACTGAATATTCATGATATCGGTGGACAAAGTGTCAAAACCTGATTCTGGAAGTAAATTGCTTGCTAGGACGTCCTTATAAAGCGTTAAGACATGCTCTTTGGTCAATACGCCACGCTCAGCCGTTATCTCCCACTCTTGAGTGGTACCTTCTTTATAAACCTTCAAAACCGGTTGGTTAAAAATTGTGTCACCACTTTTTGCGTAGTGGTCGAGATTTACCGATGTAATCACGTAGCTGCGGATACCACTTTCAGTGTAAGAGGTATTTTCTAAACCTTTTCCGCTAAACATCGGTAGCTCTGTATCTGGCTCTACCTGAATATCATAACTCTGCTGTTGGTCGAAAAGATAGTAAGCAGACCAGCATATTATGAAAGTTAGGATCAGATAGCCAATACGAGAAAGACTCATATACTTAGACCTTTATGAACATCAAGTTCGTTTCGTGCTTGAAGGATGAGGTCACAAACTTCTCTTACTGCACCATGTCCACCTTTAATTACGGTGACATAATTTGCTCTTTTTGCCAGTAGCGGATGCCCGTCTGCGACACAAACCTTGAGTGCGACTTGCTCCATTACGGGCCAGTCAATCAGGTCATCGCCAATATACCCGGTATGCTGTGGCAAGATATTGAGTTTATCGCAAATGTCTCGATATGCTTTTACTTTGTCGTCTTGACCTTGGTATATCAGTGAAATACCAAGCGCTTTCATTCGATTTTCGACAATTTGCGAACGGCGACCAGTGATGATGGCTATTTTGATACCAGCATTCATTAGTGATTTTACGCCATAGCCATCTCGAGTATGAAAAGTTTTAAGTTCTTCACCCTCGTTGCCCATGTAAATTAAACCGTCGGAGAAGACGCCATCAACGTCACAGATAAGCAATTTAATTTGTTTGGCAATTTCTAATGTGGATTGTTCCACTGGTTGATATAAAGTTTCAATCATTTTCGACATTACATCACTCCGGCTTTTAGTAAATCATGCATGTTAAGCGCGCCGACAACTTTGCCGTTTTCGCATAGCACCAAACCATTAATGCTCTTGTCTTGCATTAGATTAAGTCCTTCGGCCGCAAGCATATTTGGTTCTGCAATGGTTGGATTAACCGTCATAACATCGCCGATCAGAGCGGTATGAATATCAATGCGTTTGTCCAGAATTCGACGTAGATCCCCATCGGTAAAAATACCGATCAGTTGCTGGTGGTCATCAACCACAGCGGTCATTCCTAGACCTTTCTGACTGATTTCTAGTAATGCCTCACGGACAACGGTACTGGGAGTTACCAGAGGAAGGCTATCGCCAGTGTGCATGATGTCTGCCAGTTTTAGCAGCAACTTGCGACCCAGCGCTCCACCTGGGTGTGACAGCGCAAAATCTTCAGCAGTAAATCCGCGAGCCTGCATTAATGCCATCGCCAACGCATCGCCCATAACTAGAGTGGCGGTTGTGCTTGAGGTTGGAGCAAGCTGAATAGGGCATGCCTCTTTTGGCACTGTGATTTGGAGATGAATATCTGACAGTTTTGCCATATTTGAGGCTGGCTTGCCTGTCATACTAATAATTTTAATGTTGAGTCGCTTCAATACTGGGAAAAGACTCAAGATCTCAGAAGACTCGCCTGAGTTTGAGATAGCAAGAACCACATCACCGGGTTCAATCATACCGAGGTCGCCATGAGCCGCTTCACCCGGGTGGACGAAGAATGCCGATGTGCCTGTACTGGCTAATGTTGCGGCAATCTTGTTGCCAATATGGCCAGATTTACCCATCCCCATGACAACGACTTTGCCTTCTTTATTCGCACGGATTAGCTCACAAGCTTTGATAAAGTCGTCGTTGATGTATTGGTCGAGTTGTTTTAGGGCCTCAACTTCGGTTTGTAAAACCTCTAGGGCAGCTGAGCGATAATCAAACATAAATACTCCGAGATGAGGTTAAGCAGTCATATTCATGATGAGGTAGGCTTGGTAGCCAATGAAACAGCAAAACAGCACTGCGCCTTCAGCACGGTTGATGCTACGAGATTTGCCCAGTGCCATTGCAACGAGCAGCAAAGATACGCCAAGCATGACCCAAAAATCACGGCTCATGGCAAATTCACTCAAGACTGAAGGGTTGAGGATACCTGGGATCCCCATAACCGCTAAAATATTAAATACGTTTGAACCGATGATATTACCGACGGCCATATCGTCTTCGCCTTTCATCACGCCAGCAAGGGAAGCGGCCAGTTCTGGTAGGCTCGTTCCTACTGCGATAATGGTCAGTCCAATGACTAAGTCACTCATTCCGAAGTACTGAGCAATAATCACCGCGTTGTCGACCAACACATCCGCTGCGAGAGGTAACACAATAAGACCTATCACTACCCAGATTGCCGCTTTAGCGTTACTTACGCCCTCTGGTACTTCAGACTCTTGTTCTTCGATAAGAACATCACCGTTCTTTTTCTCATTGCGGCTAATGCGAAGCATGGCAACGATGAATGCTGCAAACAGTACAAAAAGAAGAATACCTTCATAGAACCCTAAATGGCTGTCCCAAAGTAACACACCAGCAAGGATAGTGACGCCAATCATGAGAGGCAGTTCACGTCTTAGTACAGCAGAACTGATAGAGAGCGGCTTAATAAGCGCAGTTATGCCTAGTATTAAAGCAATGTTGGCGATGTTGGAACCAAGTACGTTACCTACAGCAGTATCCGTTTTTCCATCGAGGGCTGCGGTTGCTGAAACCATCATCTCTGGTGCAGATGAACCCATTGCTAGGATAGTCATACCGATCACGAGTGGAGATATTCCCACGTTTCGCGCTAGAGCTGCAGCGCCAAATACCAGTTTATCGGCACTCCAAACTAAAAATACCAATCCAATAATGAGAAACGCAACGGCTTCGAACATGATGATTCCTAATCAATATACAACGAGAGAATTTAACCGTTAATTTTGACGGTTTGGCTATTAAAAGGGAAGCGCTTCATTCAATTAATTGTTAACCAAATTGTCTATTTGATTAGAGATGCCTTGAGTTATTAGGATTGCCAAGAATATTCGAAGATCTCACAATTAATCGAACAGTGCTTTAAATTGTAAATGAATGTGCTTATGATTGCCCATTCATAAGGGAAAGGGTAATAGCTCAAGATGGAATCCGAAGACCTAGTTACAATAAAGCAGCTCATGTTTTCTCGTGGAGAGCGCAAAATATTTGATAACGTTAGCTTGAGTGTACCTAAGGGAAAAATCACCGCTATCATGGGACCTTCTGGCATTGGTAAAACGACACTGCTACGTCTTATTGGAGGTCAAATCTACCCAGAAAGTGGCGAGATCTGGTTTGACGGTCACAACATTCCATCGCTTAGTCGTAAAAAGCTCTACCAAGAGCGAAAAAAGATGAGCATGTTGTTTCAATCGGGGGCTATGTTCACCGATTTGTCTGTTTTTGACAACGTTGCCTTTCCTCTACGTGAACATACAAATTTGGATGAGTCTCTGATCCGCACTTTGGTGCTACTTAAACTAGAAGCGGTGGGGCTGCGTGGTGCCGCTTCACTGATGCCGAGTGAACTGTCCGGTGGTATGGCAAGACGAGCGGCACTCGCTCGAGCTATCGCGCTAGACCCAGACCTAATCATGTATGATGAACCTTTTGTTGGCCAAGACCCCATCACCATGGGTGTGCTCGTTGAACTGATCCGCAACCTGAATCAAGCACTCAGTGTGACATCCGTCGTGGTTTCACATGATGTTCCAGAAGTAATGAGTATTGCCGATTTAGTCTACATACTGGCAAATGGTAAAGTCATTGCTCATGGAACCCCTGAAGAGCTACGTACTAACCCAGATCCACAAGTGCAGCAATTTCTTGTAGGGGATGCCGACGGCCCTGTACCATTCCGTTATCCGTCTCAACCTCTAGCTGAGGAGCTCTTCTTATAATGGCAGGCTTAGCAAATTTTGTGGCTTCTGTTGGTCGTCGCGCCTTATCCGTAACAGAGTCGTTTGGTCGTGCAAGTTTAATGCTATTCGGTGCTTTAGCGAGTAAGCCACAGCCAGTTAAAAACTTCCCATTGTTGGTAAAGCAACTTTATACAGTCGGTGTTCAGTCGCTGATCATTATCGTGCTGTCTGGTCTATTTATTGGCATGGTACTGAGCTTACAGGGTTACGTCATTCTGGTTGATTTCGGTGCTGAAGGGGCGCTAGGTCAAATGGTGGCGTTGTCATTGCTACGTGAGTTAGGACCTGTCGTCACGGCTTTGCTATTCGCCGGTCGTGCAGGGTCAGCCTTAACGGCCGAAATTGGTTTGATGAAAGCAACAGAGCAGCTTTCCAGTATGGAGATGATGGCGGTTGATCCACTCAAACGAGTGATTGCACCACGATTTTGGGCGGGTGTGATATCTATGCCTCTACTAGTGATGATTTTCATGGCTGTCGGTATTTGGGGCGGTCAACTTGTCGGGGTTGATTGGAAAGGAATCGACCACGGCAGCTTCTGGTCAGCAATGCAAGCCTCCGTAGAGCTTGGTCAGGATATTGGTAACAGCATGATTAAGAGTATCGCTTTCGCAATCACTGTTACTTGGATAGCTTTATTTAATGGCTACGATGCGATACCTACATCTGAAGGTATCAGCCGTGCTACAACACGCACCGTAGTCCACTCTTCTCTTGCTGTACTTGGTCTAGACTTCGTACTAACCGCATTGATGTTTGGGAACTAATCATGCAACAAACTCGAAAGATTGAATTATGGGTCGGTAGCTTTGTTCTTGCCGGAATTTGCGCAATTCTGGTGATGATTTTTCAAGTCGCTGACGTGAAAGGGCTAGGCTCTAACGATACTTATACACTCAAAGCTGAGTTCGACAATATTGGTAGTTTGAAGGTTCGTTCACCGGTCAAAGTGGGTGGCGTGGTTATCGGACGTGTCGCGGCGATCAACTTGAATAGTGAGTCTTTACTACCCGTTGTTACCATGGCGATCAATAGTAAGTACGATCAGTTCCCAGAGACATCTAGTGTGAAAATCCTTACTTCTGGTTTGATCGGCGAGCAGTATATTGGTCTCACACCAGGCTTTGTATTTGACGATGAGCAGATGCTGGTGGAAGGGGACTATATTGAAGATACTAAGTCTGCACTTGTACTTGAAGATTTGATTGGACAGGTTCTTTACAGTGTAGGCGGCTCTGATGAGTAAGGAGATAAACATGTTGAGAAAGTTAGTACTTACTCTTCTGGCATTTTTTGTCACATTTAATGTGGCTGCGAATGAAATTGATAAGACTCAGCCATATGACATGATGAAGCTGGTCTCTGAGCGTGCTTTTGAGCGACTCAAATCAGAGCAACCACTGATTCACCAAGATCCAAACTATTTGAAAGTGATTGTTGAAGAAGAGCTTATGCCTTTCGTCAATGAGAAATACGCAGCACTCAAGTTACTGGGCCCTAATTTAAAAGGCGCTAAACGTGAAGATGTGAGTCAGTTTATCGTCGCATTTCGCTCTTATCTCATTAGCTCTTACGCTCAAGTGCTTACTCAATACACGGATCAGACCATTGAATTTGGTCCTGAAGCGAAAAATAGTGCGGACAAAAATATTATTGGTGTCAAAGTGGATATCGTTGATTCGCCAAGACCCAACATTAAGCTTGAGTTCAAGCTAAGAAAAGATAAGAACACGGGTGAATGGCAAGTGTTTGATATGATTGCTGAGGGTATTAGCTTGCTCTCTAGTAAGCAATCTGAATGGAGCACTAAGCTACGTCAAGAGGGCATTGCTGCTGTTGCTGATGAGCTAGAAGCACTGTCTCAGCAAGCTATTCGCTTTGAGAGTAAAGCTCAATGATGCATCCGCAGTGGCAAGTGATCAGTGAGCAACAATGTGCCTTAAACGGCAACTTGGACAGAGACACAGTGCCTGCCCTATGGGCACAGCTACAGAGGTTCAAACCAACGTTGAGTGAGATGGAGTTGTCGCTAAAGTCGGTTGAACGAGTCGATTCGGCAGGAATGGTGATGTTAATTCATCTAATAGACAATGCAAAAAAGCAAAACTGTCATATAATGCTCAGTTTCGTGCCGAATGAATTGCGCACATTATTTCAGCTAAGCAATGTAGAACAAATCGTTGCTAAGCATTTAAAGAATACTACAGGGGTGAATTGTGGATAGCGCAAAAGTACAACAGATTTTAAACGAAGCACTGAATCTAGAAGAGCTGCACGTCAAAGGCGAAGGCAGTCATTATGAAGTCGTTGCTGTTGATGCTTGCTTCGACGGAATGAGTCGCGTTAAAAAACAACAGCTAATTTATGCACCACTGATGGAATATATCCAACGAAATGACATCCACGCTGTTTCTATTAAAGCTTACACTCCTGCAGAGTGGGCTCGTGATAAGAAGTTGATGTCACTGTAAGGTTTAAAAATGGAAAAGTTTCGAGTTATAGGTTCTAAACAGCCTCTAGTAGGTGAAGTGATCATCTCAGGTGCCAAGAACGCCGCACTACCAATTTTATTTGCTTCTATTCTTGCTGAAGAGCCAGTTGAAGTAGCCAATGTTCCACGTTTACGTGACATCGACACAACGATGGAGCTATTGGGACGTCTTGGGGCGAAAGTCGAGCGTAATGGGTCTGTCCACGTTGACCCTAGCTGTATCAATGAATACTGCGCGCCTTACGACTTAGTAAAGACGATGCGTGCATCTATTTGGGCATTAGGTCCACTAGTAGCGCGTTTTGGTCAAGGTCAAGTTTCATTGCCGGGTGGTTGTGCGATTGGTGCACGTCCGGTTGATCTCCATATTCATGGTCTAGAGCAGTTGGGTGCAACCATTACTCTTGAAGATGGGTATGTGAAAGCCAATGTTGATGGACGCCTGAAAGGCGCTCACATCGTGATGGACAAAGTCAGTGTTGGTGCCACCATTACAATTATGTGTGCGGCCACTTTGGCAGAAGGTACGACAGTGCTGGACAACGCAGCACGTGAGCCGGAAATTGTCGACACAGCTGAGTTCCTAAATAAACTTGGGGCAAAAATCTCAGGTGCAGGCACAGACACAATTACAATTGAAGGTGTTGAACGTCTTGGCGGTGGCAAACATTCAGTTGTTGCTGACCGTATTGAAACGGGTACCTTCCTCGTTGCAGCCGCTGTTTCTGGTGGCAAAGTCACTTGTCGCAATACGAAAGCACATCTTCTAGAAGCCGTTTTGGCTAAGTTAGAAGAAGCGGGTGCTGCGGTAGAGACAGGGGAAGATTGGATCTCAGTCGATATGACAGGTCGTGAACTCAAGGCGGTAACGATTCGTACGGCGCCTCACCCTGGTTTCCCTACTGATATGCAGGCTCAGTTTACTTTGCTTAACATGATGGCAAAGGGTGGCGGCGTGATCACAGAGAACATCTTTGAAAACCGCTTTATGCATGTGCCAGAATTAATGCGTATGGGCGCTAAAGCTGAAATCGAAGGCAACACAGTCATCTGTGGTGACGTTAATGAGCTAAGTGGTGCTCAGGTCATGGCAACCGACCTTCGTGCCTCAGCGAGCTTAGTGATTGCTGGCTGTATTGCTCACGGTGAAACTATCGTTGATCGTATTTATCACATTGATCGTGGCTACGATAAAATTGAAGATAAATTATCTGCTCTTGGCGCAAATATTGAACGTTTCCGCGATTAGAGATAAAATCAGCTAACGCTTGTAAGCCGAAACGCGAGTTTCGGCTTTTTTATGAAAAACAGATCAGGTAAAGTCTGGGGCAATTAAAATGATTCCCCGCTGATCTTGGAGAACCACAATGATTGCACTACTACGTGTATTGGCTGTTGCGATTTTTGCAATTGTGATGTTTGTTTTTGGTTGCGGCTACTGTTTATTGAGTCCACGTAATCCAAAACACGTTTTTACCTTTGGTCGCCTGTTTGGCAAGATGTCACGTGTTTTCGGCATCAAACTTGAGCTGCGTATCCCTGAGGATGCTTATGAGCGTGGTCAGCATATCTATATCGCTAACCACCAGAATAACTGGGATTTGTTTACAGTCTCTTCTGCGGTTACGCCAAAAGTCGTGACGGTGGGTAAAAAGAGCCTTGCGTGGATGCCTCTGTTTGGTCAGCTATATTGGCTAACGGGGAATATCTTAATCGACCGCGCTAACCGTTCAAAGGCGAAAGGCACCATTGATCAAGTGGTTGATAGCATGAACAACAGTGATGTGTCAGTCTGGATGTTTCCTGAGGGCACTCGCTCACGTGGACGTGGTTTGCTGCCATTTAAAACGGGCGCTTTCCATGCCGCCATTGGCGCTAAGCTACCCATTATTCCTATTGTGTGTAGCTCAACGTCAGGTATTAAGCTCAACCGCTGGAATAACGGCCATGTTATCGTAGAGATGCTGCCTCCAGTGCAGGTCGATGAATACGGTAAAGAGCATGTACGTGAACTCGCAAACACTTGTCGTGAGCAGATGGAAGCGAAGCTTGAAGCGCTTGATGCCGAAGTGGCAATGCTAAATCAGCAGCAGGGCGTAAAAGCCTAACGTTATGTGCGTGATAGGTATGTATAAACCAGTAGATGCAAATCTACTGGTTTTTTTATGCGTCGAGAACAGTGATCATTTCACGGCAATACCCACATCAAGATTATCCGGCCAGTCTAAAAAGCGTTGAATATTATCGCCTTTAAAAATGCCACCATGCTGTGGACATAGCATATCAATGTTGAACTGGCGCACTGGGGAGAGGAGACAATTTCATTTCAGTTGATATAAAAAAAGCCAAGTCTTTCGACTTGGCTTTTTAAAGTGGCTCCTCCTGCTGGGCTCGAACCAGCGACCTGCGGATTAACAGTCCGTCGCTCTACCAACTGAGCTAAGGAGGAATTATTCTTGGTTTTTTCTTTCTACATTAAGAAAGAATGGTGCCGACTACCGGAATCGAACTGGTGACCTACTGATTACAAGTCAGTTGCTCTACCTACTGAGCTAAGTCGGCACACTAAAAGTGGCTCCTCCTGCTGGGCTCGAACCAGCGACCTGCGGATTAACAGTCCGTCGCTCTACCAACTGAGCTAAGGAGGAATTATTCGTTTTGAAAGAAATGGTGCCGACTACCGGAATCGAACTGGTGACCTACTGATTACAAGTCAGTTGCTCTACCTACTGAGCTAAGTCGGCGCATCTATTTCTTTTCGTTGTTGAAGTCTTATCGAGACACCAACAAATAAATTGTGGTGCCCGGAGGCGGAATCGAACCACCGACACGAGGATTTTCAATCCTCTGCTCTACCGACTGAGCTATCCGGGCGACGAGGTGTATTAAAATGCTTTTCGTGCTTTAGGTCAACATGAAAATGCAAAAAAAATATCGTTTGTTGTTTTTCTATACTTAATGGGCTGTTTTTATCCATTTTGGATAAGAAATGTATAGGGAGCAAAAGGCGTTATCGCAAAAATCGACCGGAATAGTGAGGGGTAAAGAACAAAAAAGCACGCGAAGAGGCGTGCTTTTTGTTACTCCAACGGTTTTTAGTGCTTAACAGTAAACTTACTTACCCAATTTTCTAGTTCATTGGCTAATTGAGCTAGGCTTTGTGTGCTGTTGTGACTCTCTGTCACTACGCTACTTAGCTGATTGCCGCTATCTTCAATCATATTGATACGTTGAGAAATATCGTCACTCACTTGGGTCTGTTCTGCCGCGGCAGTTGCAATTTGATGACTCATTTCTGTAATAGACTCCAGAGCGACAACGATCTGTTGTAAAGCCGCAGAGGCATTTTGAGATTCTTCAACGGTGCTTTCACTGGTTTCCGCGCAGACTTTCATGGTGCTAATGGCATTGCGCGAGCCTTGTTGAAGGTTATTTATCATCAGTTGGATCTCTTTGGTACTGTCTTGAGTTCGTCCTGCTAAGTTACGTACCTCATCGGCAACGACTGCAAAGCCTCGGCCTTGTTCACCCGCTCGTGCCGCTTCAATGGCTGCGTTCAGTGCCAGCAAGTTTGTTTGTTCTGCAATATCACCGATTACATCTAAGACTTTAACAATATTATTAACGTCGCTGTCTAAATCAGCGACTGCTTTGCTCGCGGTACCCAACTGGCTAGCTAAGCCTTGGATGTTATCTACGGTGTTGTGAATCAGCTGTTGAGTATGCTGGCTTTGTTTATCTGCTTCTTCAGTATTACGCGCTGTATCACTTGCCGAGTCAGCAACGTTGTTTGCCGAAGAGGCCATTTCAGTCATTGCTGTTGCAATCATGGTGGTCGATTGTTGCTGAGAATCGGTTAATTGAGCGATGGTCGCAGAACGGCTTTCTACGCTCGCTAGCTCATTGCGAAGCGCATGCATAGATCCGTCTAGGTTGCTGACCAATTGCGCTAGTGACTGACTCATTTGCTGAACCGCTTCGTAGATACTTCCTGGAGCGGCCTTAGAAGAGAACGACGTTTGAATGGTACCATTGGCGACTTCTTGCACGGCTTTACGTACTTCTTGAGGTTCACCGCCTAATAGCGTGAGCATACGACGAATTGAGAACACCAATACGGCTAAAATAGCCCCCGCAATGATCAAACAGAGAGCTAACTGCCATTGTGCCGTTGCCCAGAATCGAGCGTTGACCTCATTGAAACCTATCCCTGTGCCAACAACCCATCCCCATTTAGGGGTCTTTTGTGCAATAGAAAGTTTACTTTCAATGCTGCCATCGGCCTGCTTTTGCGTCCAAGTGTATTCAACGATCTGGCCTGTTTTACGACCTAAAACGTCTTGAATAAGTTGTCCGACACTATTGCCGTTACCATCTTTGAAATCATGGAAGCTGGTACCATGTAGCTGAGGGTCTAATGGTGTTGCTACAAACGTCATATTTTCATCGGCGACATAAACGTATTCATTATCTTTGTAGATATTGTTTCTCAATAGGCGAGTGGCAATGGCTTTGGCTTGCTGCTCTTCTAATGTGCCGTCGACGACCATTTTCTCCACTTCGCTTAATATGCTGTAGGCACTTTTAAATAGCTCAGTAACTCGTTGCTTGTTATCAAAGTTGCTGGCAACACGCAGAGTCCATAACCCAGTAGCCGTTAAAGCGAGTAGAGCAATCAGGATAATTCCTGATAATAAATAAGCTTGTGTCTTTAGTTTCATATAATTGCTCGCAAATTGATCATTCTGAAATTTAAAAGGGACAATTAGGTGTACTTTATTCGTCTTGTCATCTTATTGTAGAACAGATTAAATATTTATCTGCTTGGGGGTGAATATATTTCGTACCTAAAAAAAAGTCACTAAAATTGATAACTCTGGTGTATTGAAATGTGGCAAGTGAGTACAAGTTAAAGATTTGGTTGCAGTAACCGGATAGCGTGGGTGAGGTATAGCGTGGAAATAGAAGTTTGCGCGCTAGAAATGAAAAAAGCCAAGTCTTTCGACTTGGCTTCTTAAAGTGGCTCCTCCTGCTGGGCTCGAACCAGCGACCTGCGGATTAACAGTCCGTCGCTCTACCAACTGAGCTAAGGAGGAACTATTATGTTTGTGTCTTACTTCGTAAGTACACCAAATAATGGTGCCTCGAGGCGGAATCGAACCACCGACACGAGGATTTTCAATCCTCTGCTCTACCGACTGAGCTATCGAGGCAAAAGAATGGTGCCGACTACCGGAATCGAACTGGTGACCTACTGATTACAAGTCAGTTGCTCTACCTACTGAGCTAAGTCGGCACACTATATTCGTTATGCTTTTGTTCGTGTTGTCACTTTCGTTAAGACACCAACAAATCAAATTGTGGTGCCCGGAGGCGGAATCGAACCACCGACACGAGGATTTTCAATCCTCTGCTCTACCGACTGAGCTATCCGGGCGACGGAGCGCTATTAAACGGATTTTCGCTCTTGCCGTCAACTTGTTTTTAGAAAAAAATTCAAAAAAGTGGTTAAGTGCCGATTATTTAGCCGTTTTTAATGATTATGTTTTACCTGAGTTAAAATCCTTTTTGAATTTGGTAACTTTTTCTAAGTAACGACGTGCTTCGGCGTTAGGGTGCTTTTTCGTCAGCGCCCAATAAACCTGATTGGGTTGCAATGAGTTGAGGTCGTTCATCGCACGTTTGCGGTCATTACGGTTGAAAGTGTTCAATACACCACCAGTACCACCGTTGTATGCTGAAATCATGCTGTACTCCAACGAAGTTGGATGGTTCACGTCTTTCAAGTAACGATTTTTCAGGATGTAGAAGTAGGCAGTCCCAGTATCAATATTGTTTTCTGGGTTAAACAAGTACTCGGGTGTCGGCTCTCCAGAGCGTTTTTTGACTAACTTAAATACGTCTCGCCCTGCTGTTTTTGGTACGACTTGCATTAAACCATAAGCGTTTGCCCAGCTTACGGCATAGGGGTTGAAGCTACTTTCTGTTTTGATGATGGCGTAAATTAGGTCTTCAGGTATGTCGTACTTGCGGGATGCTCGTTGAACGATGTCTGCATATTTGTAGCTACGAATTTCAAACTGTTCCGCTACCATCGGAATTTCGACGTAATAGGCTTTCTTAAAATCTACGTCTTTGACTTTCAGCTTATTGGCGATCAGATAATCTGCGAATCGATTAGCACGCCATGACCACTGAATAGGCTTGTTATCTTGGTCAACAACTTGTTGATAAAGAAATGGTTGGCCTTCCAAAGTGATTTCTTTAGAGGAAAAAAGGTCGACGTTTGAGGGATCATCTGGTGTCAGCAAAGTCGTGATGATGGCATTTTTTAGATGTGCCTTAGGATCCGTAGGAGAGACGGTTTCGATAGTAATCAAGCCTTTATCGAAGTTTACTTCTGAACGACTAAGATAGTTATCTATGTATTTTACGTAGTTACTTTTGCCCGCAAATTTAATTTCGTTGCGTCCCCAACGCTTTTCGATGTTGCCCGAAAAGCTGTTGATCAGTGCATCAAGTGCCGCTGTGTCTTTTTCAAACTGACCGGGTAGCTGAGCGAGATTTTTGGCAAAACGGTTCGTCGGTTCATAGTTCACATCATACAGGTTTTCAACAAACTCTCGGCTGCAACCTGTTAATGACATCGCGAGAAAAAAATACGCTAACTTCTTCATATATCTCCTAAAAAAATGACATCACTGCTGGCAATGATGTCATTTTTCCGTATCTCAATTCAGGCTAGGGTTACTCGCTAGGCGGAGTGTAGCCTTCAATATGGACTTCTTTACCTTCAAACAGGAAGTTAACCATTTCAGTTTCGATTAACTTACGGTGTTCAGGATCCATCATATTGAGTTTTTTTTCATTGATCAGCATGGTCTGTTTGTGTTGCCACTGTGCCCAAGCTTCTTTAGAAATATTATCAAAAATACGCTTTCCTAGTTCACCCGGATAAAGCTGAAAATCAAGACCATCAGCTTCTTTTTGTAGTCGAGCACAAAATACAGTGCGGCTCATAACGACTCCTTAAAATATGATTAACTTTGAAGTTCAAAAGGCAAGCTTTCCAGTAATTGCTTAACTGGCGCGGCTAAACCGATCTCTTCAGGTTGCGATAAGTTATACCAAAGACCTTTGCTTCCTTCCATTACCACATTGGGTTGCTTTGATAGGTCTACCAAAATTGGTGTGATATCGAGATGATAATGGCTAAAGGTATGGCGGAATGCGATCAACTGAGTCTGGTCTTTGATTGTATCCTCAGTAACATTACGTATATCAAGCTGATGGACGATATTGTCATCTTCAGCTTCAGGAAAACAGAACAACCCACCCCAAATTCCAGATTGAGGGCGTTGTTCCAGCCACACATGATTGTTGTGGTGTAGCATGACAAACCACGTTTCCTTAAACGGTTTCTCTTTTTTAGGCTTCTTACCTGGATAGTCGAGTGGATTACCCTGTTTGTTGGCAAGGCAGAAAGACTCGATAGGGCAGAGGGTACATTTAGGCTTACTGCGTGTACAGACCATCGCCCCCATATCCATCATCGCTTGGTTGTATTTGTCGACATCAACTGAGGGGGTGTGTTGTTCTGCATATTGCCACAATTGATTCTCAACATTTTTCTGTCCCGGCCATCCTTCTACCGCAAAGCTCCGAGCTAAAGTTCGCTTAACATTGCCATCCAAAATAGCGTGTGGTTGCTTGTAAACGGAAGAGAGTATGGCGGCAGCAGTGGAGCGTCCAATTCCAGGTAATGCGTTCATCTCTTCAATGTTTAGTGGGAACTCTCCACCATATTGTTCGGTAACGACTTTTGCTGCTTTATGGAGGTTTCGTGCTCTGGCGTAGTAACCAAGTCCTGTCCACAGGTGTAAGACTTCATCTTGTTCCGCATTCGCGAGATCTACTACGGTTGGAAAGCGTTGCAGAAAACGTTGGTAATAGGGGATCACAGTGGCAACTTGGGTCTGTTGCAACATGATTTCAGACAGCCAAACGCTATAGGCGCTTTTGTTTTTCTGCCAAGGTAGGCTTTTACGTCCATAGTTTTCATACCATTCGAGGATGGCGCTGGCGAAAGGGGTCACGACTTGCTCTGTTTATTTTGTTATCTAATCTTGCAAAATTGCACCATAGTTTATGGGTAAAGTACAACCGATAAACTGTGTGGAATTAGCTAAAAAACTTGCACCAGTGGCAATTCTTTGGATAATCACAATCCCTTTGAGTCGAGACCAATTTTTAGACAGGCAAAATCATGAGTGAAGTGACCACTAACGAGTACAACGAAGACGGTAAATTGATACGCAAAATTCGCAGCTTTGTTCGACGCGAAGGTCGTCTGACCAAGGGTCAAGAAAACGCGATGAATGAGTGTTGGCCAGCAATGGGTATAGATTACCAAAATGAACTTCTTGATTGGAAAGAGGTGTTTGGTAACGACAACCCTGTTGTTCTTGAAATTGGTTTTGGTATGGGGGCATCGCTGGTTGAAATGGCGAAAAATGCACCTGAGAAAAACTTTATCGGTATCGAAGTACATAGCCCAGGTGTTGGTGCTTGTTTGTCAGATGCGCGTGAAGCGGGTATCACTAACCTACGTGTTATGTGTCATGACGCGGTAGAAGTGTTTGCTAACATGATTCCAGATAGCAGCCTCGCCACTCTTCAATTGTTCTTCCCAGATCCGTGGCACAAAAAGCGTCACCACAAGCGCCGTATCGTTCAGCTAGATTTCGCTGAAATGGTTCGTCAAAAGCTGATTGAAGGCGAAGGTATTTTCCATATGGCAACTGACTGGGAAAACTACGCAGAGCATATGATTGAAGTGATGAACCAAGCGCCTGGTTTTGAAAACATCGCTCAAGATGGTGACTATATTCCACGTCCGGATGAGCGCCCGCTAACAAAATTTGAAGCACGTGGTCATCGCTTAGGCCATGGCGTTTGGGATATTAAGTACAAACGCGTAAAATAATTGTCCAACGTTATTGGCTGGTTAAGACGGCCAATCGCGCTGACGTGAAGAGATTTAAAAAGCCAACATTGATGTGTTGGCTTTTTTGACCTTATAAGAAAATAATAATAACTAATTGATTTTAAAGGTTACTGATGAAGCCGACACAAGAAATCTTAATAGAAATCCTCGCTGAGGTTCGCCCTCTTATTGGGCAAGGTAAAGTCGCTGATTATATTCCCGCATTGGCGAAAGTGCCTGCGTCTAAGCTAGGTATTGCTGTATTTACCAATCAAGGTGAAGTGATTAAAGCGGGGGATGCTGATGAGGCGTTCTCGATTCAATCCATCTCTAAAGCGCTGAGTTTAACCTTGGCAATGTGCTTATATAAGCCAGAGGAAATTTGGGCAAGAGTCGGTAAAGAGCCTTCAGGTCAGGCATTTAACTCGCTGATTCAGTTGGAAATGGAACAGGGTATTCCACGTAACCCCTTTATCAATGCGGGCGCAATTGTTGTCGCGGATTTGCTGAATAGCCGCCTCTCTGCACCTCGCCAGCGTTTGCTTGAGTTTGTTCGTCAGTTATCAGGCGATACACTTATCTGTTATGACAAGGTGGTAGCCGCCTCTGAGATGATGCACAGTGACCGTAATGCGGCTATCGCATATCTCATGCGTTCTTTTGGTAATTTTGAGAACGATGTTATTCCGGTGCTCAATAACTACTTCCACGCCTGTGCACTCAAGATGAGCTGTGTCGATCTGGCCAAAACCTTCAGCTACCTAGCGAATAAGGGCTCATCAGTTCAAACTGGCAAACCAGTGATTACGCCAACTCAAACTAAGCAGTTGAATGCCTTGTTGGCTACCTGTGGTTTGTATGATGGTGCGGGTGAGTTTGCCTACCGAGTCGGTATGCCGGGTAAATCTGGTGTAGGAGGCGGTATTATGGCAGTTGTGCCAGGAGAAATGACCATTGCAGTTTGGTCGCCTGAGCTAGATCCGTCTGGTAACTCGTTAGCAGGTACCAAAGCGCTGGAACTATTAGCAGAGCGTATTGGGCGATCGATATTTTAGAACGGACTCCGTCCTTCGAGATGCTAGAACGCTTCGCTCCGAGAATCGAGTTCGGGCTGCGCCCTTCAAGAGGAGCTTGTGGTGAGCGAGTCGAAAGTTGCAGGCAGTGCTGGCTAAGATTTAATTTTAATTGTCTGATTTTTAAAGGAAAGGGTTGGTGCTGTGTGCCAACCCTTCAAAATTTTGTCGCTTCTCGCTTCTCGCTTCTCGCTTCTCGCTTCTCGCTTACTCTTCCGCCATAAACGCTTCAAGTAAGTCATTCAAAAATAACTTTCCTTTCTCCGTTATCTGCCAGTGAGTGCTTGTCTCTGTGAGATAGCCTAGCCCAATCGCCCAGTTAATCGTCTCATCAATCGTCTCGAAACCAAGTCCTGTGGTGTCGAGAAAATCCTGTTTCGGACATGCTTCGATCAGGCGGAATCGATTCATAAAGAATTCGAAGGGGCGATCTTGTTCGCTGACTTCCGTTTCGTCACTCAAGTAAGGTTTGACCATATTGTCATACGCCGCTAGATAGCCTCGCGGATGTTTGACTTTTGTGGTTCTAATAATGCGACCACCGCTAAAGCTTATCTTTCCGTGAGAGCCACAACCAATACCAAGATAATCACCAAAACGCCAATAGTTGAGGTTATGCTGGCATTGATAACCAGGTTTACTGTAGCCGGAAATCTCGTACTGAACGTAGCCTGCTTTGGCTAACTTTTGATGTCCCAACTCAAAAATATCCCACAAGTCATCGTCATCGGGCAAGGTAGGCTGCTTGTAGTAGAACATGGTGTTAGGTTCGATGGTTAGCTGGTACCAAGATAAATGAGGAGGATCGAGTTCGATCGCTTTATCGAGATCGGCCAGAGCTTGATTGACAGACTGATCCGGTAATCCGTGCATGAGATCGAGGTTAAAGCTACTAAGACCGATTTGATGCGCCAGCTTAGCGGCATTGACCGCTTCATCCTTCCCATGAATTCGACCTAGCATCTCAAGTTTTTGCTGCTCGAAGCTTTGCACACCGATGGAGATACGTGTTACTCCCGCTTTTCTATAGCCAGCAAAACGCTCCGCCTCAATCGTGCCAGGGTTGGCTTCCATGGTGATTTCTATGTCGGGTTTGAAAGGGATACGAGCTTCAATTCCTGATAGAAGTGCAGCAATACCTTGTGCCGATATCAGACTAGGAGTACCGCCACCGATAAAGATCGAGTGTAGCGGGCGCGGGTTATCATTGATCTGGTAACGCTCAATATCTGTGTCTAAATCTTGTAGCAGTGCTGCGATGTATTCATTTTCTGGGATCTCAGCCTTTAGAGCGTGAGAGTTAAAATCACAGTACGGGCACTTTTGTACACACCATGGGATGTGTACATAAAGACTTAGTGCTGGTGGGATAAGTTTGCTCATTGTCTATCGTTGACTGAGTAGTGATTAAAGCGGTTGTTCAGATAGAGTCGCGAACAACTGTTTGAGCGCTTTTCCGCGATGTGAAAGCTGTTTTTTACGTGCAGGTTCTAACTCAGCAGAAGCGCAGTTGTCTTCTGGTACGAAAAAGATTGGGTCATAACCGAAGCCATTTTCGCCGTGAGCTTCAGTGAGAATTCGTCCCTCCCACTTGCCGTGACAAACGACAGGAGTTGGATCATTTTCATGGCGCATTAACACGAGCACACAATGGAAACGAGCACTGCGCTGTTCTTCTGGCACCTCTTTCATTGCGTCGAGCAGCTTCTCAAGGTTTTGTTGGTCACTTGCACCTTCGCCAGCATAGCGAGCGGAGTAGATACCTGGGGCACCTTTGAGGGCGTCTACTTCTAAACCTGAATCATCAGCAATGGCAGCAAGACCGGTTTCTTTTGCCGCGTGGCGCGCTTTGATGATCGCATTCTCGATAAATGTGGTGCCAGTTTCAGCAACTTCAGAAACGTTGAATTCGCTTTGGGCTAGCACTTCAAAACCAAAATCAGACAGTAGGTCTGCCATTTCGCGAACCTTACCTTGATTACCTGTCGCTAATACAATCTTGCTCATTGGATTCTGTCTCTTTGATGAACGAGAGTCATGCCGTTTGGCCATTACTCTTCTACGTAAAATTTCTGGGTGAACTTTAATCTTCCTGTGCCCTTAATGCCAGCATTAACATCCAAATCGAATGTCAGTTGTTCCTCTTGTGAAATAGGAAACTCCGCTAAGTAGTAAATAGCGTCGCCTTCCTGCACTTCGCGAAAGTTGAGCTGGCGAGTCTGGCCTAACAGGTTTTTGCTGGTACCGGTGATTTGAGCGGTAATGGCGGGTTTTCCTGCTTGCGAATTGTCTAACACACTGATGTTAAGGATCGCTGAATAGGCGTTACGTTTGAGCTTGTAATTCCTGGCAACCTGCGCCGTTAAAAAAGTAGAGTTGAAGGCAGAGTAGTGTACCTCAACATCTTTGATGGTTTTGAACTGACCAGCCCAGCTTGGTACAGCAAACAAGCTGATGAGTGCGAGTGTGATCCATTTCTTCATTGGGCTTCCTTCTTAAATTCGTTTCATTGACGAGTGATAAATAAAAAGCCATCAGATGATGGCTTGTACCTCATTGGGTATTTGTATTGGAGAACTGACCCTGACTTGTTTATGTCGGCCAAGTTCCCCTTTTTCTATGGTGATGAGTCCTTTGGCTACCTTGAACTGCTTTGCAAGGTACTTGCTCAGGTGAGCATTGGCTTTCCCATCCACCGGAGGTGCGGTTATTGCTACCTTGATCTCTTCACCATGTTGCCCAACGATCTTGTCTCTGCTTGCCTTGGGTTGGATGTAAAGGCGAAGAATCAGATCCTCGCCGTCAAACCAAGCTGCTTGTGACATTATAGCTGATACCAGATTGGGCCAATAAGGTCGCCCATCAGAAAGTTAGCGAATTGTAGAGCAATAAAAAGTACTAACACACTCAAGTCAAAACCACCCATCGCTGGGATAACGCGACGGATAGGTGCGAGCATAGGTTCAGTAAGCTGATGGAACACGTATTCGATAGGACTGCGACCTTGACTCACCCAACTTAGGATAGCGCGGATTAATAGCACCCAGAAAAGTAGGCCACCCGCTGCTTTAATCAGTGACAATAGACCTAGGAATAGGAAGTCTGCACTGAAGGATACTGAGCCATTCGAAGCGATCAGAACCAGTGCGACGAATTTCAATACGCACAGTAGGTAGGCGAACAGAATTGTTGCTAAGTCTAGGCTGCCCGCAGATGGGATCATTCGACGTAGTGGAGCAATAACAGGCTGAGTTGCTTTTACAATGAATTGTGAAAACGGGTTGTAGAAGTCTGCGCGGGCAGCTTGCAACCAGATACGTAAGATCACCACCATGATGTAGAGATCAAACAGGGTGGAAATCAGAAAACTCATTGAATTCATAGGTGACCCTTATTTTCTAGAGCGTTGTGCTCTGGTAATTAAAACAGTTTTTCCATCTCTTCAGCGCGAGCAACGGCCGCCTGCATAGCTTTCGCTACTATATCTGAAAGTTGATGCTGATTGAATGTTCTTAGGGCTTCAGCCGTTGTGCCCCCTTTGGATGTCACGTTTTCACGTAGAATGGACAGTTCTGTGTCTGGGTTTTCAACGACCATGCTTGCCGCACCGAGCGCTGATTGCTGCACGAGCAGACGAGCTGTCTCTTTATCAAAACCTTGAGCGATGGCTTCTGCCTGCATGGCTTCCATAAACAAGAAAAAGTATGCAGGCGCACTTCCAGCCGCTGCAATGACGTTATTGATGCCAGATTCTTGCTCAACCCAACACACTTTGCCTACCGCTTGCATTAACTCAGCAGCAAAAGCTTTGTCTAGCGCTGTTACGTGTTCAGGAGCAAACAGGCCACTCATTCCTAGTCCCAATTGTGATGGTGTATTGGGCATGACACGAACGATATTCAATGGACAACCGAGCATTTCGTTTAGACGTGAACACTGGATACCAGCCGCAATTGAAATCACCAACTTTCCTGAGAAGTCGATGCTTTGCAGTGGGCAGCAAACCTCTTCCATCATCTGAGGTTTAACCGACAGTACAATGACCTCTGCTTGTAGTGCAGCTGAGAAATTGTCGCTGGTGGTCTGGATACCATAACTTTGCTCTAATGGTAAGCGACGTGTCTCAGATGGGGCTGTTGCTGTGATAAGTTCTGCTGGGTAACCATCTGCGATTAAGCCAGACACAATGGCTTTAACCATATTGCCTGCGCCGATAAAGGCAATCTTCTTGTGTTCCATTAGTCTTTGTATCCTTTCAACAATTTATGCTTTGTTACTGTAATCGCGAGTACCAAAGATAGCGGTACCGATACGAACCATGGTGCTACCTGCTTCGATAGCGGCTTCCATATCACCACTCATTCCCATCGACAAGGTATCGATGTTTTGATCAGGAAAATGATGCGCGAGTTTCTCTTTGAGCGTTGCTAATTGAGTAAATGCCGCCAGTTGTGACTCATAGTCTGAAACATTAGCAGGGATTGACATCAATCCTCTTAAAGTGAGGTTCGGAAGCTGAGAAATCAACTCAGCAAGAGCAAAGATTTCATCGTCGTCAATGCCGGACTTTGATGCTTCGCCACTGGTATTTACTTGAATCAGAACCTGAATCGGCTCGAGGCCTTCTGGACGCTGATTGTTGAGACGTTGAGCTATCTTAGTTCTATCGACGGTATGTACCCAGTCAAAGCTTTCTGCAACATGGCGCGACTTATTGGACTGTATTGGGCCAATAAAGTGCCATTCTAAGTTCAGCTCAGGGTGATACTGGGTGAAGTGGGCGACTTTATTTGCCCCCTCTTGGACGTAGTTCTCTCCAAATGCGACTTGCCCAGCTTGAGCGGCTTCAAGGATAGCTTCGACAGGCTTAGTCTTGCTGACGGCGAGAAGTTGCACTGAGTCCCGACCGCGTCCACACTTTTGTTGTGCGACCTCAATCTGTGAGGTGATCTGTTCAATATTTTGTTGAATACTAGTCATAGCAGATTTTACTTAAGGATTTTAAATGGATATCGCTGAATTACTGGATTTTAGTGTAAAGCATAATGCTTCAGATCTACATCTTTCTGCTGGAGTATCTCCAATGGTAAGGATAGATGGTGAAGTAAGAAAGCTTGGCGTACCAGCTTTTAATCATGCGGATGTGCATCGATTGATATTTGATGTGATGAACGACGCTCAAAGAAGCGAGTTTGAAGAGCGACTCGAAGTCGACTTTTCGTTCGAGTTACCTGACGTTGGGCGATTTCGTGTCAATGCGTTCAATCAGGCTCGAGGCTGTGCAGCGGTGTTCCGTACCATCCCTATGACGATTCCGACCTTAGAACAGTTAAACACTCCGCCCATCTTTGAAAAAATTGCCAATATGGAAAAGGGGTTGGTATTGGTGACTGGGCCAACGGGCTCTGGAAAATCGACCACGCTCGCAGCGATGGTGGACTACATTAACCGTCACCACAACAAGCATATCCTCACGATTGAAGACCCGATTGAATTTGTTCACAGCAACAACAAATGCTTAGTCAATCAGCGTGAAGTCCACCGTGATACACACAATTTTAGTAACGCTTTACGCAGTGCTTTACGCGAAGACCCAGATGTTATTCTGGTCGGGGAGTTACGAGATAAAGAGACGATCAGTTTAGCGCTAACTGCGGCCGAAACTGGTCATTTGGTGTTTGGGACTCTGCACACTAGTTCGGCGGCAAAAACCATTGACCGTATTATTGATGTATTCCCTGGTAGCGATAAAGAAATGGTGCGCTCAATGCTCTCTGAATCATTGCGAGCGGTTATTGCACAAAAACTGCTGAAACGTATTGGTGGTGGGCGTACAGCTTGCCATGAAATCATGATGGCGACACCTGCAATTCGCAACCTTATTCGTGAGGATAAAGTCGCACAGATGTTGTCTGTGATTCAAACCGGAGCTGCTCATGGGATGCAGACCATGGAGCAGAATGCCAAACAGTTGATAGCACAAGGCTTGGTTGAGCCAGATGAAGTTGCTAAGAAAATAGAACTTGAAACGTCTATGTTCTGATTGAGTGGAAACGGTATGGATATTGATGTTTTTTTAGAGCAGATGATCGATCAAAAGTCGTCAGATCTCTATATTACGGTTGGGGCTCCGGTTCTTTATCGTGTGGATGGTGAGCTGCGTCCCCAAGGCGATAAACTTTCACATGCGGTGGTGAGTTCCTTGCTTGAAAGTATGATGGATAGAGAGCGCCAGCATGAGTTTCATGCTAGTAAAGAGGCTAACTTTGCTATCGTCCGTCACTTTGGACGATTCCGTGTGTCGGCTTTCTATCAGCGAGAGCTGCCCGGCGCCGTTATTCGCCGGATTGAAACAAGGATTCCCACCTTTGAGGAACTCAAACTTCCTGAAGTATTGAGAGAACTGGCTACCGCTAAGAGGGGACTAGTTCTAGTCGTTGGGGCGACGGGGTCGGGTAAATCGACCACCATGGCGGCGATGACTGGTTATCGCAATACTCATCAGTCGGGGCATATATTAACGGTTGAAGACCCGATTGAGTTTGTTCACGAGCATCAGCGCTGCATTGTGACTCAACGTGAAGTCGGTTTAGATACAGAAAGCTATGAAGTTGCATTGAAGAATTCGTTGCGTCAGGCTCCTGATATGATTCTGATTGGAGAAATACGTTCGCGTGAAACAATGGAATACGCAATGACATTTGCTGAGACAGGCCATCTCTGTATGGCGACTCTGCATGCCAATAACGCAAATCAGGCTCTTGAACGCATTTTACATTTGGTACCCAAAGAGCAAAAAGAACAATTCCTGTTCGATTTGTCGATGAATCTTCGTGGTGTGATTGGTCAGCAACTGATTCGAGATAAAAACGGTCAGGGTCGTCATGGTGTCTTTGAAGTGTTGCTCAATAGTCCAAGAGTTTCTGATCTTATTCGACGTGGCGACTTGCATGAGTTAAAAGCAACAATGGCTAAGTCGAGTGAGGTGGGGATGCAAACCTTTGATCAGGCACTGTATAAGTTAGTAACCGAGAATCAAATTAGCGAGGAAGATGCACTTCATAGTGCAGATTCGGCCAATGATCTCAGAATCATGCTTAACACGCAGCGTGGCAATGGTTCAAGTGGCAGTGCGTTGAGTAATGTTAAGATTGATATGGATTAGGGGGGATAAGAACGCTTCGCTCCGAGATCGGGCTTCGCCCTACGAGAATTTAGAGCGGACTTCGTCCTTCGAGAGGAGCTTGTGATGAGTGAGTTGAAAGTTGCAGGCAGCGCTGGCTAATATTTAAGCTTAATTGTCTGAATTTAAAAGAAAAGGGTTGAAATGCACTGTTAACCCTTTCTAGATTTTCTCGCTTCTCGCTTCTCGCTTCTCGCTTCTCGCTTCTCGCTTCTCGCTTCTCGCTTCTCGCTTCTCGCTTCTCGCTTCTCGCTTCTCGCTTCTCGCTACCCTGATAAGCGTTCGTCATGCAGTTCGACGGCTAAGCCAAAACGGCCATGTAGGCGGTTAGCAAACTTCTTCGCTCTTGGCGTAATGGTTTCAAGATCTTTGCCATGCAGGTCGGTAGGCAAACCCACCACTAGTAGATCCGGTTGCCACTCTTTGATTTGCTTTTCGATGTCATCCCAATTTGGGATTCCATCATTAGCTTTAAAAGCTTTCAACGGAGAAGCGGTACCCGTAATTTCCTGTCCTATCGCACTGCCAATACTTTTAGTGCCAAAGTCAAATGCCATAATTGTTCTAGACATGTTTCTCTTCGTTATTGTTGTTACGCGTGGCCAATATCACTAGAAAGTTGGGCGACATCAATACCAAGCATCTGTACAGCCTTTTGCCAGCGTTCATTGATTGGAGTATCGAACATCACATTGGGATCCGCCTCAACCGTTAACCATGAGTTCTCTGACAGCTCTATCTCTAGCTGACCAGCTTCCCAGCCAGAATAGCCCAATGCGACCAGATAATGGTGAGGTTCAGCTTCTGTCCCGAGTACACCTAGAATATCACGAGATGTAGTGACGGAGATTTTATCCGTCATCTTGATGCTGGATTCATATTCGTCTTTAGGCTGGTGGAGTATAAAACCACGATCTTCCGAGACTGGGCCACCGTTGAGTACAGGCTTGTCTAAGCTGTCGGTTAAGAGTTTCGGATGAATTGACTCGACATCGACTTTCTCTAACATTTTGCCGATGGTGATGTCGATAGGAGCATTAATCATTAAACCCATCGCCCCATCTTCGTTGTGTTCGCAAACGTAAATCACGCTGCGCTGGAAGTAGGGATCTTTCATGCCCGGCATTGCCACTAAAAAATGGTTGGTTAAATTCATAAACACTCCCACTTAAATATGGGCAACCCTATAGGTTGCCCTAACAGTTTAGGCGTTTAGTCGACGTTCAATGGCGTCCATGAGTTTGCCAGTGATCGACACATCAAATGCCGCTTCGATTTCACGAATACAAGTTGGGCTGGTTACGTTTATCTCTGTTAGCTTGTCACCGATGACGTCTAAGCCAACAAATATCAGCCCTTTTTCTTTAAGTGTAGGCGCTACAGCTTCAGCTATCTTTTTATCTGTCTCACTAAGTGGTCTCGCTTCACCTGTTCCGCCCGCTGCCAAGTTGCCACGTGTTTCACCTTTCGCAGGAATACGTGCCAAACAATAAGGCATTGGCTCGCCATCTACGACTAGGATGCGCTTGTCACCGTTGCTGATATCAGGAACGAATGTTTGTGCCATTGCGTAGTTTTGACCGTGGTTGGTCAAGGTTTCAATGATGACGGATACGTTTGGATCATTCTCTTTGACGCGGAAGATAGACGCGCCACCCATGCCGTCTAGAGGTTTTAAGATCACGTCGCCATGCTGTTCACGGAACGCTTTAATTCTTTCTGCTTTTCGAGTCACTATTGTGGTTGGAGTAAGTTCTGGGAACCATGCAGTGAACAGTTTTTCGTTACAATCACGCAGGCTTTGTGGCTTGTTTACGATCAGCGTACCTTGCTCTTCTGCACGCTCTAAAATATAGGTTGCGTAGATGTACTCAGTGTCAAATGGAGGATCTTTACGCATGAGAACGACATCGAGCTCGGATAACTCGATGGTTTGCTCAGATTTAAACTCGTACCAACCTGTTGGATCTTCTTTAAGTTCTACGATCTTGGTATCTGCGATCGCAACACCTTGTTCAAGGTGAAGATCGTTCATTTCCATGTAATGGATCTGATAGCCGCGGCGCTGCGCTTCAAGCATCATGGCAAAGCTAGAGTCTTTTTTGATGTTAATGGACGAAATAGGGTCCATCACAATACCTAATTTGATCATTGTCTTTCTCCGTTTAACCAAGATCGCCGAAACGAACTTGCAAGGCTGTAATTGCCGTAAGGGCTGCTGTCTCAGTACGTAAAACACGTGGGCCGAGCAGCGTCTCTTCGAAATTGTACTTTTCCGTCATGCCGATTTCTTCAGCGGATAAACCACCTTCAGGACCAATCAGTAGACGCACTTTTTCTACAGGCGTAGGTAAAGTATTAATCGAGTACTTGGCGCGTGGATGTAGGTTGAGTTTTAAGCCGTCATACTCTTCACCACACCATTCCTCAAGCTGCATGACAGGGCGAATCTCTGGTACTGTATTTCGACCACATTGCTCACACGCACTGATTGCTATTTTTTGCCATTGAGCGAGTTTCTTCTCAAAGCGTTTTTGATCGAGTTTCACGCCACAGCGCTCAGAGATTAGGGGAGTAATGGTGTTCACACCTAGCTCAACAGACTTTTGAATGGTGAACTCCATCTTATCACCACGAGAGATGACTTGACCTAAGTGGAGATCTAATGGTGATTCACTGCTACGCTCAATACGTTCAGTGACGTCTACTTCCACGGATTTTTTGCTCACATCACTGATGAGTGCCGGAAACTCTGCGCCACTCCCGTCAAACAGCAATACTTGCTGACCTTCCTTCATTCTCAGCACTCGACCGATATGACCAGCTGCTTCTTCACTTAGTAACAAACGTCCAAGCTGAGTTATGGTTTCTGGGTGATAAATTCGTGGGATTCGCATTGTATTTCGACTTCCGGCAACAGATTTTGAGTTAACTTCTAACATGGATGCTTTGCATTGAAAAAACAAGGGGCAAGCAGAGTTTCCAGTGCTTTACTGAAAACTCTAAAGGTATTTAACGCGCTTGGCAGGCTTCGTAAACAAACGGATTGTGATTGCCTTGAATTTTGTCGATGCGTCTATCTCGTTCACACTCCCACTTGTCTACTGGAAACTGCTTATTCCAAGCATTCATAAGATTACGTTGCTGCTTGGACAAATTGAATCCATATTCTTGGCTCATATAGAGATAGGTTCTTGCGATGGCGCCTTTGGCACGATCTGGGGGCATTGCTTTACGTTCCTTGAAATTGACCTGCATTTCACACTGGCCATAGGTGACTCCATCGATACCATTCCACTGGCTGAAATTGAAATTGGAACGATCACCGTTCACCTCTCCTATGGCTGGCGTAAGGTTGTGGAGGTCAGCTTCCATCTGACGAAACTGTTTGTCATTCTTGGAACAATTTTTCCTTCCGCCGTTTTGCCAACATTGGAGTTGGTGACCAAATTGCCAGGCAGGCACAACATGCTCCCATTCGATACGTGAGGCACGTTGTTGCTGTTTGCGAACTTTGTAGCCACACGACTCTAAGTCAGGGATGCCTTTCTTTCCCTTCCAATCAATGTCACACCCGCAGTAGAAACTCGTTGGGTGATCGGAGTAAATTTTAACGGCTTCTTTCTTTGCTTGGCTGAACGAAGCGGGCGGAGCAGCTTGAGATAGGGGGCTTAAAATCATTGCCGCAAGAGCGATGAGCAGATGTTTTTGCATGATAGTTAAGTGTTAGAAAAGCATTAGAAACTGGAGTCTAACACGCAACTCTGCATTAAATAATTGATAAATTTCGAATTTAGAAAAGTTGTTTGCCCGTGTAGGCAAGCGTTTGATGGCACTGCTGACAGCGATAGCTTGCTTGTTGTCTCAAAACCTTATTGTGGCGACGAATCGTTAACGGGTACAAGGAGCACTGACAGCGATATTCGAACGTTTTTCCTTGAACCGAGATAGTTTCGAAACGGTGTGTTGTCCGAGCGGGTATTTTAAACACAGACTCCATGACCGCTTGCCACTCTTTTCCATGAGGACGGACTCGCCCATACACTTGATAGGTGACTAAGTGGGCAACTTCATGGGGAATGACTTCTGCAAAGAAGGCGTGTTTGTTCTCTCTAAAAAGGACTGGGTTGAGGCGAATTTCATTGAGCTGTAGAAATGCTTTACCGGCAGCTTTTCCTCTGAGTTTAAAGTTAAGGCTGGGAATGGAGAAACGGCGCTCAAAGGCTTGTTGTGCTGTATCTATACATTCCGCAATCACCTTGTTTGCTCGATATTCTAATTCTATGTCCAAGCCACACTCCCAAAAAAATCGCCCCATAAGCAGGGGCGAATGATATACCGGAACAGCATGAAGTGCGACCTAAGGGTGATGTTTCTTTTTGATCGTTTCATGGTAGGCATGCCAAGTACCATAACCAAGAATTGGCATGGTAAAGAGCATTCCAATACCGTAAGTGGCAAAACCAACCAAAATACCGCCACAGATCAGTGCGGCCCAGACGATCATCGCGGGAATGTTCGATTTGACGGCATTAAAGCTAGTGAACACAGCAGTCATCATATCGACTCGGCGTTCCATCATTAGTGGAATGGAAAACGCTGAAATACTAAAGACGATACTCGCTAGAACAAAACCGACTAAAGAGCCTATAACGAGAAATGGCATAAACTCACTTAAAGGCGCACCCTGAACCGACGGGTAAAGAGCATGAAGCAGTGCTGCGATACGCATCCAGAAAATCATACAAACCGCGAGTAACACTGCAAAGGCCCATTGTGAACTTGAGTTACGTCCGATGGCTTTCATTGAGTGCATCAAACTGGCGCTATGGCCTCTCTCTCTTTCCCAGCTAGCATCATACAATCCAAGCGCAAGGAATGGACCAATTAACATATAGACGACTAAGCTCGGCATGACGACAAGGTGAGTTCCTTGCCATTGCACAAGTAATACAATACCGATTGCGGCAGCCATAAAGCATAAGCCATAAAAGGCACTAATAAGCGGCATTCGGACGAAGTCATGTAGACCGAGTGCGAGCCAGTGGAATGGGGCAGATATACTCACCTGATTACAAGGGATTGTGCGAGCATATTCCGCATCTGAGACTTCCTTTCGTTTATCGTTGAAGTCCTGTGGATTCACCGTACGAGGCATACATCCTCCTTGATCGATTCTCTACGTTGACTAAATTCGTTGGCAAATTTAGCGTTTGATACTCGATGCCCGGCTTGCCGACGTCTGTGATGTAAGCGGCGCATCAGTCTATGTTAACCATCAGTACAATACTGAACTTGAGGTGTTAACATATTTTTAACTATTGACCCCATGACAAAAAAATACAACGTTGAGAAGCGATTTTTATTGGTAATAAAAAAGGCCTCTGGTTGTCCAGAGGCCTCGATGTATCAACTAAGTGATTGTCACTAAATTACTTTAATCCAGCGAACTCACGTAGAATTGCTGCTTTGTCAGTCGCTTCCCAAGGGAACTCTTCACGACCGAAGTGACCGTATGCCGCCGTCTTCTTATAGATTGGTTGAAGTAGGTTAAGCATTTCTTGTAGACCGTATGGGCGTAGGTCGAAGTGCTGACGAACTGCTTCAATGATGATTTCTTGAGAAACTTTTTCAGTACCAAAAGTTTCAACCATGATAGACGTTGGATCTGCAACACCAATCGCGTAAGACAATTGGATTTCACAACGATCAGCAAGACCTGCCGCTACGATGTTTTTCGCAACATAACGAGCTGCGTAAGCCGCAGAACGGTCTACTTTTGATGGATCTTTACCAGAGAATGCACCACCACCGTGACGCGCTGCGCCGCCGTATGTATCAACGATGATCTTACGACCAGTCAGACCACAGTCACCCATAGGACCACCGATAACAAAACGACCTGTTGGGTTGATGAAGAACTTGGTCTCTTTGTTGATCCACTCTGTAGGTAGTACTGGCTTGATGATCTCTTCCATTACTGCTTCACGTAGGTCTGGAGTTGAGATTGTGTCACAGTGCTGAGTAGAAAGAACAACCGCATCGATACCAACGATTTTGCCTTCATCGTACTGGAAAGTAACCTGAGATTTCGCATCTGGGCGCAACCAAGGTAGAGTGCCGTTCTTACGTACTTCAGCTTGTTTTTGCACAAGACGGTGAGAGTAAGTAATTGGTGCTGGCATTAGGATTTCAGTTTCGTTAGTTGCGTAACCGAACATAATACCTTGGTCACCCGCACCTTGCTCTTTAGGATCTGCTTTATCAACACCTTGGTTGATATCTGGTGACTGTTTACCGATCGTATTTAGAACTGCACAAGAGTTAGCATCAAAGCCCATGTCTGAGTGAACGTAGCCGATTTCACGAACAGTTTGGCGAGTGAGCTCTTCGATATCTACCCATGCAGATGTCGTGATTTCACCACCAACCATTACCATGCCGGTTTTTACATAAGTTTCACACGCAACACGTGCTTTTGGATCTTGTTCTAGAATCGCATCAAGGACTGCATCAGAAATCTGGTCTGCAATTTTATCTGGATGGCCTTCTGATACTGACTCAGAAGTGAACAGGTGCTTAGCCATGTGAGCTCCATTTCTATTATTAATTGAGCAGAAGGGAAGTCTTCTACAAAAAATTATTAGTACAAACTGTAGGTGTTTCTACATCTAGACGTCTATTTTAGTTTTGACCGTTCGAATTACAAGCTCTTTTTTTCCTAGAAGCAAAACTAAACGTTTGCGTTGCTAATATGAAGATTGCGTGCTTCCTCTATGAAGTTAGACCAAAAGATAGAATATTTGTGAATAAACTGGCTGGAAAACGTTTGCAGAGCTAACAGTGCTTTGAGAGAATTGTCGCCCACTTACATTTATGATTCGCTTAATGCACTCAGGAGCTGACATGTCTTCTCGTCAACATCTCGCTAACGCAATCCGCGCTCTAAGCATGGATGGTGTACAACAAGCTAACTCTGGCCACCCAGGCGCACCTATGGGTATGGCTGATATCGCTGAAGTTCTTTGGCGTTCACACCTAAATCACAACCCAGCTAACCCAGAGTGGGCTGACCGCGACCGTTTCGTCCTTTCTAACGGCCACGGCTCTATGCTGATTTACTCTCTGCT
>NZ_JATABH010000040.1:0-35748 GCF_036533775.1 Vibrio sp. M260112
AGCTTCGTATCATCTAAATACATGTACCTTGGAAGGGATCAATAACAAGATTAAGCTAATAAAAAGAATGGGCTATGGATACCGAGATACGGAATACTTCTTTATGAAGATAAAAGCGGCTTTCCCCGGAAAGCCGCGATGAACCTTTTTTTATGTCATAATGTCGGCAGATAAACACGATTGAAACAGTACCTATTGCATGAAAACCATACACGACTACTTTTCTCAGCTTCTCGTTATTGCCACTCAGCGCAATCACCGTTTTGGTGTCGTTGTTCGTGGAGGCGATGAGTGGCAACAGCAATGTCTTGTCGAGGTTGCTAGCCAAGTTGATCCATCGGCTATCTATCAATTGGGTGGCGATGCTTCAGTAGAAGTCAGTCGGTTCGCTAAGTTCAATAAGGGTCAGCAGTTGTTGGGGCAAGAGTGCCAACTACTGATTTGTGATTTTCGTGCTGGCTTTGATGCCAACAGTTTTACCGCCGCAACAGGCTGTGTTCGAGGAGGCGGTCTGATTGTTATCCTCACAGCCAAAGAAGACAGAGAGCGTCTTGACCAAATGTGGTTGGCGAACGCATTGGATGGACTGATTCAGCTCCATCAAGATCAATCGTTGCCCCAACTACCTAGCGCTAAGGTCAGTGATTTCGAGCCTTATCGAGACCAACAACAAGCGATAGAGAAAATTATCAAAGTGGTGGAAGGTCACCGAAAGAGACCATTAGTGATGACCGCTGATCGTGGGCGCGGAAAAAGTAGTGCCCTAGGCATAGCTGCGGCTCAACTGATGCAATCTCGCACTCTACGCATCGTTGTTACCGCGCCAAGTATTGCAACCGTTCAACCTGTTTTTGAGCATGCCAGTCGTTTATTGAATGGCGTCAAGATGGACAACAACCAGCTGTGCTTTCAGCAGTCGATTCTTGAGTTTGTTGCGCCGGATGAGTTATTACGCAACCAAACTGAGCTTGATTGTCTATTGGTTGATGAAGCCTCGGCGATTCCAATTCCTATGCTGCAAAGTATGGTAGAACGATACCATCGAGCCGTCTTTTCAACGACGATTCATGGCTATGAAGGTTGTGGTCGTGGCTTTAGCTTAAAGTTTCAAACTTGGCTTAAACAGCAACGCCCAGGAACGTCCTTTTATCATCTGCAACAGCCTATAAGATGGGCGACTGATGACCCGTTAGAAAAGTGGTTGTTCGATAGTTTTCTTCTCAATAGTGAGTTGATGGATCTTTCCAGTCAAGCTCAAGACCCTATCTTGCAGCGGGTAGACAAGCGTCAACTGATTTCTTCTCCTGAGATTCTTAACAACTGTTTTGCTTTGTTGGTCAACGCTCACTACCAAACTTCACCGAATGACCTGATGTTGTTACTCGCTGACGATGCGATTCACCTTTATACCGCATTCGATGGTGATATCTGCCTTGGATGTATTCTAGCGATTGAAGAGGGTAAGTTGACGAGTGATCTGCTTGAGCAGATTTGTATGGGTAAGCGTCGACCAAAAGGGCATTTGGTTGCGACAACTTTGGCAAACCAGCTTGGCATCACTGAAGCTGCGCAACAATCGAGCTTACGTATCATGCGGATTGCTGTTCATCCTCAAGGTCAAAGAAAAAGGATTGGACAGCAATTGATTCGTCAGTTGATACACAATAGCGACTATGACTTTTACTCCACCAGCTTTGGGGCGACGAGTGAATTGGTTCAATTTTGGCATCGCTGCGGTTTTGCGTCAATTCGGCTGGGCAGCCAACGTGATCAAGCGAGTGGAACGCACTCTCTTGTGATGGTGAAAGGGAACGTCGATTGGCTTAATAGTGCGAGGGCGCAGTTTTTTCATTGCTTCGATTATTCATTGAGTACTCTGTTTGCCCAACTTGAGATTGAACTCGTCCGTAGTTTAATCGCAAATAAAGATGCTTCCGTTGATAAACCTAGCTTCAACCCACTGATCGAGCGGTATTGCTTAGGTGGGGCAAGTTACGAAAGCGTCGCTCCCCATCTCTATTCTTGGTGGCAAGATACCCCTTCATTGGCAGGCAAAGTCAGCAACTTTTTCATACGCCTCGTGGTACAACGAAACACTTGGTCATCTTGTATAGCTGAATTTGGTTTTGCTGGCAGGAAGCAGGCAGAGCAAGTTTTTCGTCAGCAGTTAGGCGAGTTACTCACTTAACTCTCTCTACTCGCACTAAATCTACAAAATTTACACTGTAAAAGCGGTTCTGTGTGGAACTATTTACAGTGTAAACCGCGTTGGTGTTTACACTGTAAATCGAAAACGTTTCAGAGTTTTGCATGTCGTTTTTCAAACGGCAGTGAATAAAATTGTGAAAATTTATCCAACTGTGCAAACTTATGTAATTGATTAATTCTTAAAGATAAAAGTTCTTATATCGTCTCTCTGCATCAAACTCTCACCCAAACTATCTAGTTTTACTTGCTTGCGCATTAATTATTCCTTCCTACACTCATCTTAAGCAACATGGTTAATATCGGCTAGGAATAATAATAAAGTGAAGGTTGAAAACATGGACTGTTTATTACCTGCGTCATTGGACATCTCGACAGTGATCGATAGCGCCAATGACTATAAGGCTTGGCTTGCTCAAGATACCAATCAACTTCATATCGATGCTTCACAGGTCAATCGCGTTGATGCTGCGGGGTTACAGGCATTGACCGCGTTATTCTTATCCGCTAAATCCCATAAGATCGATATTCGACTAGTAAAACCTACTCCATTACTAATCGAGGGTATTAATACATTAGGACTGCACGATCAGTTTGATATCAATAGTGAAGTTGGAGAACCGCAACATGACTAAAATACTAGCTGTGGATGATTCTGTGTCTATTCGCCAAATGGTCAGTCACACATTACGTGACGCTGGCTATGACGTAGAGACTGCAAACGATGGGCGAGACGCTCTAAGCAAAGTGACTTCAGCGAAATTCGATGTGGTCATTTCGGATGTCAATATGCCAAATATGGGTGGATTTGAGCTGGTTAAAGCGTTACGCGAAAAACCGCAATACAAGTTTATTCCAATTTTAATGCTGACCACGGAAACCAGTGCCGACAAGAAACAAGAAGGTAAGTCGGCTGGAGCGACAGGTTGGTTAGTAAAACCGTTTAATCCAGACACACTCCTAAAAACATTAAAACGTGTGATTTAAACGACGCTTCTCTCACATAGCAACGTCAATTGGTGAGGTTATTATGGCTTTAGACATGGAACAGTTACGCAAGATGTTTTACGAGGAATGTCGTGAAAATCTTGAAGTGCTTGAAGATGTGTTGCTCAATTTGGATCCTACCCATGTAGAAGATGAGTCAATCAATACGATTTTTCGTGCTGCTCACTCAATCAAAGGGGGAGCAGGAACGTTTAATCTGCTCGACATCAGCGAGTTTACGCATAGCGTTGAAGCTTACCTCGATCTCGTTCGCAATCATCAACGTAGTCTCAGTGCCGAAACGATCGACCTGTTACTGAAGAGCGGTGATTGTATCCACAGTATGCTTGAAGGTCATGAACAGGGGAGTGAAGTGAATGACGCTCTCAAGCAAGAAGTAAGTCTCAAGTTAGTTGCCTTATTGGATGAGAACTCAATAGAGCCTCAGTCATCAAATGCTGGGCTAGCCGAAACGCAAAGCTCACCTTCCAACCAAAGCAACCAGCCTTGGCAAATCGTGTTCACCCCACATCAGGAGATGTTCTTTAGTGGTAACGATCCACTAAGGATTCTTCGTGAGCTGACTGAACTGGATGCGTCTTGTGTGATAGAAGTCGACACATCAAAACTTCCTGAGATTGAAGCCTTGGAGTCTGAACTTTGCTATCTCTCTTGGCATGCCACTATCAGCGGATTGGTTGAAGAGGATTTAATCCGAGAGATTTTCGAGTGGGTTGAAGATGAGTGTGACTTAACCGTTGAACGCATTGGTAGCAATGAATCGAGTGATGCTAGTGAAGCGTTGTCTGACCTTGTCCAAACAGCACCTCAAGTTGAGGCCGTCGAAAAGAAAACAGAAACTGAAGCGAAATCGACAAAGGCGGCAAAATCAGATTCCAGCGTGAGTTCTATCCGTGTCGACATAGACAAAGTAGACAGCCTGATTAACTTAGTTGGCGAATTGGTGATTACCCAGTCCATGCTCACTGAAATTGGCAATGACTTTACGATTGAGAAATTAGAGAAGCTCAAAACAGGCCTAGATCAACTGCTGCAAAATAGCAAAGACTTGCAAGAAAACGTACTCAATATTCGTATGTTACCGATGAGTTTTGCATTCAGCCGTTTCCCGCGTTTGGTGCGGGATCTATCGAGTCGTCTTGAGAAACAGGTGGATCTACAAATAAAAGGTGAGCAAACCGAACTCGATAAAACCGTCCTCGAGCGCATTGTCGATCCATTAGTCCACCTTGTTCGAAATGGTATTGATCATGGAATCGAACAACCATCGACGCGACTTGCAAGCGGAAAGCCGGAGGTCGGTGTCATTGAGTTGAATGCTTACCATCAGGGTGGCTCAATAGTGATTGAGATTAGAGATGATGGTGCAGGGCTGAACTGTGACAAGTTATGGGATAAAGCATTAGAAAAAGGTGTTTTGGCTGCGGATTCTCGCCGCGACGAATATTCCGATAAACAGCTAATGAATCTGATTTTTGCGCCGGGTTTTTCAACCGCAGAACAAGTTTCCGATATTTCTGGACGAGGAGTCGGAATGGATGTTGTTCGCCGCAACATTGAGGAGCTCGGCGGACATATCGAGGTTGAATCTAAGCTGGGTGAAGGAAGTTGTTTCACGATTAGTTTACCTCTCACATTAGCCATTCTTGATGGCCAGTTAGTCAAAGTGGCGGGAGAGGTGTATGTCATACCTTTGCTGACGATTGTCGAATCAATTCAAATCGATCCTGCCTGTATCAAGATTGCTTCTGGGGGCATTGAACTTTATCGATTACGCGAAGAAAACATTCCTATTTTACGTCTCCAAGATGAGTTGGAGATGGGGGAGAGTGGAGCACTAGAACAACGCATTCTTTGCTTTGTAGAGGCCGCTGGAAATCGAGTGGGTTTGTTGCTTGATGAATTGCATGACCAACAGCAAGTGGTGATCAAGAGCCTTGAATCAAACTACAGCAAGGTAGCTGGTATCTCAGGTGCAACGATTTTAGGAGATGGCTCGGTCTCTTTGATTCTCGATATCCAAGGGTTAATCACGAACTTCCTCAATCGTTCTTCCGAAGTCACTCACAACGGTATTGCGGCGTAAGGAGACGATATGGATGCAGTAATCACAGACATGGACAGTTCCGTTGGAATGAATGATGTCGCGAAAAAAAATATTGCTGAACAAGCGGAAGCGCTACTCGACAGCATGGGTGATGAAGTAAGTGAAAGCGCGGATTTTTTGAGTTTCGAACTGGCGCATGAACTGTATGGCGTTGAAATCAAAGATGTTGAAGAGATCCGTGTTTGGGAAAGACCAACGCCTATCCCCAGAGCTCCCAAGTTTGTTCTTGGTGTGATCAACCTACGTGGAATGATTGTTCCTGTTATCGATTTACGCTCTCGCTTCTCGGTTGGCAAATGTGAATATCTACCAACCACAGTCGTGATTGTACTTCGTTACAGTGACAGTGAAAGAGATCGTTTGATGGGGTTGGTGGTTGATGCCGTGAGCGATGTCGTCAGTCGCGGACACAATGAACTCTATCCGGCAGTCGGTGAGTCAATGGTCACGCCCTACCTACAAGGTTTAATCAATGTTGGCGATCAGGTGATGTCACTGCTCCACACGGAAGAGTTACTCAATATTGAACGCATTCTGAGGGCCGAATCATGATCGCGACGCAAGAGTTTCTTAGTTTTGTACTTGAAGGTGAAGAGTACGGCGTACCGATTTTGGATGTGCGAGAAGTTCGCGGTTGGAACCCCGTCAGAGAGGTGCCAAATTCCCCGGCGTACATGAAAGGTGTGCTTGAGATCCGAGGAGAGTATGTGCCGATTGTTGATTTACGAATGCGCTTTGGTTTAACGCCCGCAACAATAGGTGTCACAACGGTTGTGATTGTGCTGAATGATACCCAAAAACACCCACTTGGCATTATTGTCGACGGTGTTTCAGAAGTGTACCCGTTGACTGAAGAACAGATAAAACCATCACCACACGTATCTTCGGATGTTGATCATAGCTATGTCCGTGGCATCGCCTCGGTGAGCAATGGTCATTTAGTACTTATTAATTTAGACGCTTTGTTCGATGCGGCAGAGCTAGCAGTACCCAACCAAGCGGAAGAGAGTTGGGCTTAATGCCAATCTGAATGCGGTTTATTCGTTTTGGTAATACACGTCAGAAGAAGCAACCAGTGAGAGGTAACTCATGGCATTTTGGAATAAACAACTAGGGCCTGCGGCTCAATTCGTAGCACCAACGCAGGACACGCTAACCGACGAGTTCCTGCCTGAAGAAGAGCAAGGAATATCGAAGGAGCAACTACTCTCGGCACTCAACACAGCTCAAACCGCTCTGATGATGATTGACCGTGATTTCAATATCACATATCTCAATCAGAAGTCCGTTGATCTGCTCAAGATGCATGAGGCTCTGTTTCAATCGATTTGGCCAAACTTTAAAGCAACCGAAGAGTTCTTACTGGGCTATTGCATAGACTTGTTTCACACCAATCCGAGTCATCAACGACAGATGCTATCCAATCCATCTAACTTACCTTACACCACGACCATCACGGTCAAAGACGTTAAGATTGAACTGAATGTAGGGGCGATTATAGATGCAACCGGTACGTATGTAGGTAACACGTTAGAATGGTCTGACGTAACGGAAGCGCTTAAGCAGAAGAATGATATTGCCCGCTTACAAGCCGCGGTGAATCAGGCACAAACCGCGATGGTCATGATAGACAGAGACCTGTTAATCACTTACGCCAACCAAGAAACCATTAATCTGTTTAGCAAGCATGAAGCAACCATGCGTTCAGTATGGGCAGGATTTACGGCCAGTGAAGAGTGGTTAGTGGGGCGTTGTATTGACGAGTTCCATCGCAATCCGGCTCACCAAAGACAACTGCTGGCTGATCCGAATAACTTGCCGTACAGCACTGACATTAGCATCAAAGATCTAAAGATTGAGTTAAATGTTGCTGCGATTAATGACGCTCAGGGCAACTATATTGGTAATACGCTTGAGTGGCGTGATGTGACTGAAGAGCGAGCAAAAGAAGAAGAGATTGGTCGATTGGCCTCTGCGGTTGCTGGCATGACAACCAATATTATGATGGCTAACAAAGAGGGCATCATTACCTATCTCAATCCTGCATTACACAATTTGCTCCGCAGCCGAGAAAGTGATCTTCAGAAAGTTCTACCAGGATTTGATGCCAGTAATCTGGTTGGAAAAAACATCGACATCTTCCATAAGAATCCAGGCCACCAGCGCAACATCATTACCAATCCTGATCGCCTCCCTTTCTCCTCCAATATTGCGGTCGGCGGATTGGAATTTAACCTCACCTGTATTGCGATGCGAGATGGGCAGGGCAACTACATAGGGCCAGCTTTGCAATGGGTTGATATTACCGAACAGCAAGATGGTCAGCGTCAGGTCGAATCCTTGATTCAAAAAGCCATCGCAGGTGACTTGAGTGAACGTATTGATACCAGCGTTTATAACGGCTTTATGAAAGAGTTGGGTGATGGCATCAATAACTTACTCGATACCATGGTTGTTCCGTTGGGTCAGTGTATTGATGTCATGAGTCAGGTGGCCGAAGGTAATCTCAACACCACTATGCCCGAAGATAACACGGGTGAGTTTGCTCGTCTGTCCAATGCCGTGAACACCTCCATTCTTAACCTACGCAATATGGTTGACAAAATTACTCAGTCATCGGCTCGCGTTGCGACTGCCTCTACGGAGATTGCAGAAGGCAACAATGACTTGAGTCAGCGCGTCGAAGCTCAAGCCTCTAACTTAGAAGAGACAGCGGCGAGTATGGAGCAAATGACCGCAACAGTGCGCCAAAATGCGGATAACGCCAAAGGAGCCAACGAGCTATCGGATGATGCGGCTAAAAAAGCCAGCAAAGGCGGTGAAGTGGTTGGTCAGGCGGTGTCTGCAATGGCCGAGATTAATACCGCGAGTAAGAAAATTGCCGACATCATTGGCGTGATAGATGAGATTGCTTTCCAAACGAACTTATTGGCACTCAATGCCGCCGTAGAAGCCGCTCGTGCTGGTGAACAGGGTCGTGGTTTTGCTGTTGTTGCTGGTGAAGTTCGCAATCTCGCACAGCGCAGTGCTGCGGCGGCGAAAGAGATCAAAGGCCTAATCAAAGACAGTGTTGAAAAAGTCGACGAAGGTTCACGTCTGGTTGATGAATCGGGAGAAACGCTCAATGAGATTGTAGAAGCCGTGGAGAAGGTGACAGAGCTGATTGCACAGATTGCCTCTTCAAGTCAGGAGCAGTCTACGGGTATTGATGAAATCAATCGAGCGATAGCGACAATGGATGAGATGACACAGCAGAATGCGTCATTGGTTGAAGAAACCTCCGCGGCGAGTCAATCACTCAAAGACGAAGGCAAGCAACTGCTGCATCTGATGAACTTTTTTGCGACGGACAACAATGTGACCACCTTTGAATCTAAGTCGTTGGACAAAGTGAGAGACAACAATGTTCGCGAAATTAGAACACCAAAGGTTGCCAATTCTAGCTTCAAGCTTGAAGAGGATGGGGACGAATGGGAAGAGTTCTAGTTCAGGCTGAAAACTCGGTGGCTGATAAGCGTGAGTTTGAACTGACGGATAAAGACTTCAAGTTTATTCAGTGGTTCATGCATAAAAACGTCGGCATCTTCTTTTCAGATCGAAAAAGAACCATGGTTTATGGCCGGATTAGTCGCCAGCTACGGCGACTAGGCCTACGTCGTTTTCGCGATTACCGGCCCATGATTGAGCAGGACCCGTCGGAGCAAGCCAACTTTATTAATTGCCTGACAACCAATAAAACTCAGTTCTTTCGCGAGTATCACCACTTTGAGTTTCTTGAAAAGGTACTCATCAAAGAGTGGCGAGAACAAGGACTGAGTAAACTCAGAATTTGGTCCGCTGGTTGTTCAACCGGAGAGGAGCCGTACAGCTTTGTGGCTTCTCTCCATTGGGCACAGGCGTTCGACCAGTTTGAAGATATCAGACTGACTGCGACGGATTTGGATACCAAAGTATTACAACATGCGCAGCGTGGAATCTATAGCGATGACGCGATTAAAACGATACCGAGTAAGTATCTTAAACCGAGTTTTGTCCGTGGTACTGGGGCACAGCAGGGCAACATTAAGTGTCGCATTGGATTGCAAAAATACATTCAGTTTCGTCAGTTGAACTTACTGGAGAATTGGGATTTTTCAGAGCCCTTTGATCTGATCTCATGTCGGAATGTGATGATCTATTTCGACAGACAGACCCAAGCAAAATTGATCAAACGTTTTTATCAACAACTCAAACCAAATGGTGTGCTCTTTATTGGTCATTCAGAGAGTGTCCCAGCGAACCTTGATCTGTTTCACCATATTGGGCACACCATTTACGTAAAAAAATAGGCAATAACAATGATCGGTTCGAGGCTAGTAACACCAAAATATGAAAACAGTCACTTCAACCGCTTTTACCATCCAACCCAAGAAAAGCACATAGTGAAGCTGTTACCTGGAGGGATATATAGCACAAAAGCGGAAGACGAGTTGATTGCGACAGGGCTAGGGTCGTGTGTCGCGGCTTGTATGTGGGATGCCAATGAAGGGATTGGTGGAATGAATCACTTTTTGTTGCCATTTGACAGCAAGTCTCAGCTCAAATCATGGAATCCAGAGGAGGTCGCCTCTACTGCTTCTCGTTATGGGAGCTATGCGATGGAAATGTTACTTAATGCCATGCTCGCTAGAGGCGCTAAGCGCTCTTCCTTGCAGGTGAAGGTCTTTGGAGGGGCGCAAATGTTAGGGCGCAACTCGATGATAGGGGAGAAGAACGTCGCATTTATTCTTAATTACATTCAACAAGAAGGAATGAATGTGACAGCACAAGATCTAGGAGGTCTTGAACCTCGGAAAGTCATTTTTGACCCGATAAGTGGTAGGGCGTGGTTAAAGAGAATTCCGTTTACAGAAGTACACCTCCTACAGCACCAAGAAGAAAAATATGCCAGTCAGTTGGATAGGGAAAGTCATCGCCCACATGACGATGACGTGGAGCTGTTTTAATGAGAAAAATTAAAGTACTTATTGTTGATGATTCGCCAGTATTCAGGGCTTTGCTACAACAACTGATCAACTCAGATCCTGATTTAGAAGTGGTTGCCATGGCAGAAGACCCCTTTCAAGCACGAGAGTTGATCAAGCAACATAATCCCGATGTGCTGACACTCGACATCGAAATGCCAAAAATGAATGGTGTCCAGTTCTTAAAAAACTTGATGCGTCTAAGACCGATGCCTGTGGTGATGATTTCCACTCTCACTCAACATGGGGCAGGGCCGACACTGGCGGCATTAGAGCTTGGCGCGGTAGATTATTTCCCTAAACCAGCGGTAGAAAGTACGGCTGATATGGTGAACTATAAAGCGTTGGTTAACGAAAAAATCAAGATGGCGGCGGGAGCGAATGTTGCAACGTCGTCAGCTCACAATTCGGCCGTTAAGCTCGCGGCTCCTAAGCATAATCACAAAGTAGAAGTGATTGCTATCGGCGCATCAACCGGTGGAACTGAAGCGGTAAAACAAGTGCTATCTACTTTGCCGTCTGGGTTACCCCCGATCATCATTACCCAACATATCAGTGCTATGTTCTCCTCTTCTTTTGCTGAACGTCTCAATGAACATAGTGATATCGAGGTTAAGGAGCTCACCGCGAATCGAGCCCCATTGACCAATGGCTGCGCCTATCTTGCTCCGGGTGACAAACATATCGTTGTTGTTCGACGTGGTACTCACCTCTACTGTCAGCTCGATGATCGTCCCGCCGTCAACCGACACAAGCCTTCCGTTGATGTCATGTTTGATGCGGTGGCAGAAACGGTAGGCAAAAAAGCCATAGGTGTGATCTTGACGGGGATGGGACAAGATGGAGCCAGAGGCATGCTTCGGATGAAAGAGCAGGGGGCGAAAACCATCGCTCAGGACCAAGCCTCTTCCGTCGTTTGGGGAATGCCTCGTGTCGCGGTAGAAATGGATGCAGCAATGTCAGTGGTTGACCTCAACAGCGTTGCTGAGCAGATATGCCACTACTTATCTAGCGATTCATAGTTTGGGCTTACAACATCAAGGAAGAATGATGAAAACAAAAATAAGCAAAATTAAAACCCGCTACTTCATCGCTGTTGGCTTACAAGTCTTGCTCTTGTCGATTGCTGTGAGTATGTCCTCCTCTATCGCCCATGTTGCTTTGATGGTGTTGGCTGCGGCAATCCCGTGGCTGGTCATGCCAAAGCAAATGAATAACAGTGAACCGAGTGCTCAAGCGGTGGCAACGCCAAGCCAAGTGAATACCACACCTAAGGAAGTCTATCCGTTACTCACGGTGCTTTCTCAGCAACTAAAAGAGCCTTTAGATCATCAGAGAAGTGTGGTGGATGAGTCAGTGGAGACTCTCAACGAAAGCTACTTTGAACTACAAAAACTTGCGGAGGGACAAAATCAGATCACCGCTGAATTGGTCGACAATCTGCTTGGCAGCCGTGATAGCGATAGCGACATTAGTCAGGTACTGCCTAAAACTGAGGCAATCATTCGTCAGTTTGTCGATACTCTTGTGGATGTCTCAGAGAAAAGTATCTCGGCGGTACATAGTATTCATGATATGTCGGATAAACTGGACGCCGTGTTCCGCTTGCTGGAGCAAGTGAGAGGCCTGTCTGAGCAGACAAATTTGTTGGCGTTAAACGCAGCAATAGAAGCAGCGCGGGCTGGTGACGCTGGACGCGGATTCGCTGTTGTGGCTCAGGAGGTACGCAACTTATCGGTGAAAGCAGAAGAATTAAATACCCAGATTGAAGCTGAGATCAGTGTGGCTCAAAAAACGGTTAAAGAGGCGAACAAAACCGTTGGTGAAATGGCCTCTATTGATATGACCGAGGCCATTGAGTCGAAGGAAAAAGTCGATGACATGTTGCGAGGCGTACAGCAGGTCAATATATCTGTAGAGCAGGAGGTACAGAAAATCCGTTCCAGTGGCGAGTTGTTGCACGTCCAAGTTGATAACGGAATTCGTGCTTTGCAGTTTGCCGATATCATTGTCCAGCAAGGTGATTACGCCAAGCAAACCGTGGGCTATCTACAGCAGTTTGCTGAGCTCTGCCAACAGTGGACAACAAATGGTATCGATTTCAATGATTTCACATTGGCGTTAGTCGAATTACAGGAGCAAGTTGACAATCGTGGTGCTCCAGCGGCTTCTCAAGAAAGCATTGACGAAGGAGAGGTTGAACTGTTCTGAACTCTTGAGTTGTCTAACTATTTCACAAGGAGATAAACATGTCAGTTGAAGCACAGGTAGACGCTGCGGCGAAACATATAACAATACTGATTGAGGGCGCTTTTGGGTTCAATTTGGTGCAGGACTTTAGGCGCTGTTATAACGACCGACAAGAGTTTCGTTTTACGATAGATCTAAGAAAAGTTGATTACATCGATAGTGCTGGATTAGGCATGTTGCTCAATATGCATAATTACTTAGGCCAAGACGATGGCATGATCAAAATAACCAACACCTTGCCACAAGTTAGAAAGATTTTGACCATTTCTCGATTCGACAAGAAGTTTGTCATTGAATGAAAAGCTGAGGAGGTCGTATGCATGTAATGATTGTTGATGATCATGCTACGAACAGAGAGCTATGCCGCTTTATGCTTAGCGATCTCTCTGACGTTGTAAGCACATTTGAAAATGGCGAAGGCGTGGTTCAGGCGATGTTGGAAATGGATGACTTGCCTGATGTCATCTTGCTTGACGTGATGATGCCTGTCAAAGACGGCATCACGACTGCAAGCGAGATTCGGCAGGCTTTTCCTGATGTCCATATACCGATCATTTTCCTCACAGTATTAGACGATCATGCATCTTTTGAACGTTGCCTGAAATATGGCGATGATTTTATTCTCAAGCCAGTCGAACGGAGTGTTTTGCTGGCAAAAGTTCAAGCGCACTATCGCATTGTTAAGATGCATAATGAAGTAATGGAACAGCGCGATGAACTCAGCCAGTTCCATGAACAGGTGCGATATGATTACGCGATCGCTGAGTCCATTTTCTCTAATCTGATGATAGAGATGAGTTCTCAGGTAAAAAGTATCTTTGGCATTAATTACCTCTCAACCCCATCTACCGTATTTAACGGTGACTTAATCGTTGTGGCAAATCGTCCTCATGGGGGTGTTTATGTCATGATCGCTGATGCGACCGGCCATGGCTTACCTGCCGCAATCTCTGCCATACCGGCTACACGTGCATTCTTTTCCATGGCATCAAAGGGGCTTTCTTTAGGAGAGATTGCTCGGGAGATTAATGAAGTTTTAGTCCGTTTCTTACCTATGGGCATGATGTTGGCGGCAAGTATCTTTGAGGTACGTGCTAATGGGTTTGAAGTCTCTTGGTGGGGGGGAGGGCTTCCTGATGGTTACTTGATTGAGCGAGATGGTTCAATAGTCCGTCGACTGACTTCCACTCACATGCCATTGGGGGTTCTACAACCTCATGAGTTTGAATCGGACTTGGTACATTTCAAATTGGAACCAGACCAACAGATCATCTGCTATACCGACGGTGTTATCGAAGCGATGAATGAGGAAGGTGAACAATTTGGTCAGCAGCGTTTAGAGAAGGCATTTTTGTCAAATCGAGCCATTATCCCAACCTTGTATGATTCCGTTCGTCAGTTTGCGAACAAGCCTGTTGGGGATGACTTATCCATTCTTGCCATGCGGTTTCCTATCTCCAACGGCAATGTTCAAGAACCACCGCCAAATAGCACGATGATCAATCAGATTCCCAGCCAATCTAAGCTACGCTTAGATGGAGAAGTATTGCGCAATGTTTCCGTGATGATTGAAGTGCGTAAGTTCGTGGCAGGCATACTGCATGGAGGAGTGCATTTGGACTTGGTATGTTCTGTGCTCTCAGAGCTGTTTGCCAACGCGATTGAGCACGGGCTGTTAAGACTTGATTCTGCGATAAAAGAAGAGCCTGATGGTTTTTTCTTGTTCTATCAACTGCGAGAGGAAAAGCTAAAAGAGTTGGAAGACAGTGCTTGGACAGAACTCAGCATCAATTTTTTACCTAAAGAAGAAAAGTTGATCATGGAACTTGAGCATAATGGAGAAGGGTTTGATTATCAGAAAAATTATGGTTCAAGTCAGGAAAAGCAGCCGGTCACCCACGGACGCGGTATTGTTCTTGCTTCGGAATTGTGTGATTCACTAGAGTATTCAAAACAGGGGCGCAGTGTCACCGCAGTATATTCATTAAAAGCGGCTCATCACTTTCCGAGCTCTAGCTAACGTTATTTACAGTGTAAAAGCATCATGTAGTGATATATGCTTGAAATTGTCACTATTTTGATACAGTGATGAGGATTAATTTTATACACTCGGCCCAGAAGGAACTTAAAGGCAGAATGGCATGTGGGATAAGTTTGTTGCTTTTTCTGATGATAACAAACAAGTTATCGCGAAGTTGTTACCCGATATCACGGTTGATAAGAATTTTGACAGTCGCGGTTTGAGTGAAGCGTTGTCAGCAATTGGCGCTGGAGACTTGTTTGTGCTTGAAGACGAAGTCACTCGTTTTATTCGTTGCGCAAAAGAGATGAAAAGCGAAGCCTATGTTGGCATCACGGTTGCTGAGGTACGCAATGCTTGTGTCGAAGTCGTTCTTTCTGAACATGACATGCTTGCTAGTATGGTTGTCACTGGTGCCTATCGTGGGCAACCACTCAGAGGCCCACAAATCGTTCACGCTTTGGCTCAAATGCATGTGACTAAAGGGATCAATAAGCTCGCCTTGAAAAAAGTACTGGTTATGAGTCATCAGTTGAAACCTGGAGAGACGTTCACTCAAGCCGTCGCACAAGGCAAGCAACCTAAACAGGGTGTAGACGCCAAATTTGTTCCTTTGGTCAAAGATCCCACCAAACAAGTTCTCGCGCCTAAAGAATCTTCCGTTGATGGTAAAGTCGATATGCTTAACTTGGGCGAGACGATCAATGTTTCACAAAATGACCCTTTAATGAAACGGGTTCCTGCTACTAAGGGGTTGCCTGGGATGACGGTGCTTGGCAAAGTCATTCCACCTAAGCCGGGTAAAGATGCGGTGTTTAAGGTCGGCAAGGGCACGATGATCTCCCCTGATAATCCCAATCTGTTAATTGCCTCCGTTTCGGGCATGCCGATTCTCAAAGAGCGTGGTGTTGAGGTTGAAGATGCACTATGCCTCCCTACCATTGGTGTGGCGACGGGGCATGTTAAATTCAAGGGCAATGTTGTCGTCCTCGGCAATGTCGAGTCAGATATGGTCGTGAGGGCGACGGGGAATCTCACGGTTGGTGGCTTTATTGAATCAGCCGACATCCAAGTTCAAGGTGATATCGAAGTGGCTAAAGGGATCATCGGCCATAACGTTTCTGAAGGCGAGAAGAAAAGCTGTATCGTAAAATCGGGTGGTTCTATTACCGCCAACTATGCGCAGTTCGCCGAACTACAGGCTGCAAATGACATTCACCTTAGTGTCCACTGTATGGGTAATGAAGTTCGTTGTGGACACAATCTCGTGGTTTGTGACGCCAACGAAAAGCAGGGCACTTTAAGTGGTGGCTCTGCTAAAGTGGGCGGCAAGGTGACGTGCGTAAATCTCGGTGTAGAAGGCGATACCGCTACCTACGTGCATGTTTTTGCTCGCTTTCAAATGTATAAAGAGCGTCAAGCTAAGCTCAAAGAACAATATACTCAAGCCCAAGAAGGGACTATGGGTATTATCCGCAAAGAGCTGGAATTCAAAAAAACGCCCAAGTCAGAGCGTACTCCCGAGCAAGAACAGAAGCTAGAGGCAGACAAGCAGGAAGCCAATGCTCATCTCGAGAAGGTGAAACATGCTCGAGACACTAATGATCAAGAGTTAGAAGTCGCGTTGGTTGAGTGTACCTTAGAGGCTAAGAACAAAGTGTTTACTCACGTAACGGTCCAGTTTGGTGATGAAAAGGTGATCACCAAACGCGTCCGAGGCGCGAGTATTTTTAGTTTCAATCAATATGAAATCAAACGTTCATCGATGTTTGAGGAAGAAGACTTAGAGCAAGACGATTGATTCTTTAGACTTAGACGCTATTAATCATAATCAATGCTGCTATCGCCCCTATGGTTTGCCGATATACTTTAGTTGGACTTAAATGGGATGGCACATGTCTAATTCAATCAAATCGATACTTTCCGTCACCACTTTCTGACCGCTTTCAGCGGCCTGAACCGCCTGTTCAGAAGCTTGTGCCGCTGATGAGGCGCTTTGCGCGACTTAATGAACCGTAGCGGTAAACTCATTGATGGCTGTTGCGATTTGCTCGGTTTGCGCTTGCTGCGTCAGGATATCTTGTTTGGTCTGTACTGCGACGGCTGAGCTCTCTTCGGCAGAGCGTGCTAATTGACTGATGGAATCACGGTTGGTCTGCACAACATGCTGAAAACTGGTCACAATATTGTTGACTGAGTCAGCAATATGAGCAAATTCATCGTTTCCACTCAGAGATAAACGCTGGGTCAGATCCCCTTGGGCAATTCGCCCTGAAGAGGTCTCTAGCTGGGTCGCGCATGTTTTTAGAGTTCAAGATGAAATAGTCATTAGCGTGATGAATGGAAGCAAAAAGGCTTCCTTAAAGGAAGCCTTGTGATTTTGTGTGGTTCACTGAATGTGAGTCATGCGGTTTAGCAATGATATTGGCAACGATCGTGCGTTTCGCCATAGTATCCGCCCCGATGCTTTAAAGTGTTGTGATAACGTCTTCAATAGGCAAACGAGCTTTTGGCAGACCGTGGTTATAGTCTTCACCGTCTTTGTGGTAGCCCATTGCAAGTGCAAAATCACATACGTATCCGTCTAGCTCTTCTTTGAATACATCACCGATTAGCTCGGCATCAACCCCTTCCATTGGTGTCGAAGCAATCCCCAAGCGTGCCAGTGTGTGTAAGGTATTACCTAGGGCAATGTAAGTTTGAGCTTTCGTCCAATTTCCGTTGTAGCCTGCCTCATCGGTATTCAGTTCAGCAAAACCGAATGCGCCATTTAGCATGTCGTTGTATCGCTCTGCTGGTAAATGACCTGATGTCACTTCAGCATCGACAACTTTTTTGTACTGCTCTTTGGTATAACGTGGGTTATGGGCAAACAAAATCGTATGTGATGCTTCTTTTGCGTGTGGTTGATTAAACGCAAACTTATTGGCAAACGTGTCGTGAAATCTTTGTTTTGCTTCATCACTCTCTAGCACGATAAATTTCCATGGTTGCGAGTTAATTGATGAAGCAGATAGGTGGATCGCTTGCTTGATGGTTTCGATATCCTGCGCTGAAATGCGTTTGGTCGCGTCATATTTTTTAGCGGTGTAGCGAGTTTCTAAATCTTTGATAATTGGATGAGTCATATGGGCTCCTAACTTTCTCTATATTGGCGCCAATTGCCGTCAGCGTCTCTTGATGAGGGTAATTTACGTCATGATAACTAACGGAAAAATAGCGATATTTGCCAATCACTATGGAACTTTTTGTCCATAATGCAGCGTGGCAAGGAGTCGGTTAGAAACGCATAAAAATTAAAAACGGGCCTCGCTATGAGACCCGTTGTCAACGTTAAGCGGAGCAACAAAGGACTAGATAGGTACCACAAGGATATCAACGGGAGATGCATCGACTAAATGTTTGGAGTAAGAGACAATTTTGCTCCAAAAATCGTGGTGGTGACCACAGAGCAAGAGATCGACGTTATTATTTTCGATCGTATTCGCTAATTTATCGGCTAGGTCTCCCGAGCCAAGCAGGATGTGCTTAATAGGGAATGCGCTGTACGATTCAAATGCGCGGATTTGTTCAATGGTGTGCTCACCAAACGGCGGCTGATTCGTCTCGGTTTGAAGGTCGACAACTTCTGGGTAAATCTCCCCGTGAGAGCCATCAATATGGATAAATGAAACCTCGGCATTCGTCAGTTTTGCCAAGTAGACCGCTTTATCGACTAACACTTTACTTTCGTCAGTAAGCTCAAGCGCAACAAGAATATGTTTGTAGTTCATAAACATGACCTTCTAGTGAATATCCTAATCTAAGCATAAACCTTGAGGTTGGATAAAGGTGCCGTCAAGATCTCGAAAATGCCAAAAGCTTACATAAAAAGGCCAACAAAATAGGAAATATAAATTAATTATCCCGACCAATTTTCTTTGGGGTGGCTCATCGACCCTAAAGGGCTACGTATACTGCTTAACTTTTTGTACGACCGCTACCAAAAGCCATTATTTGTGGTGGAGAATGGTCTTGGAGCTCGCGATGAAATCGATGACAACGGCCAAATCAATGACGATTATCGAATCGCTTATCTCAATGATCATTTGGTTCAGGCTCACGAAGCGATGTTAGATGGCGTTGAGCTGATGGGATTCACCAGTTGGGGGCCCATTGATTTGGTGGCCAACTCAACCGCCGAGATGAGCAAGCGATACGGATTTATCTACGTTGATAGGCATGATGATGGACACGGTAGTTTAGAACGAAAACGCAAAAAGAGTTTTTTCTGGTACCAACAGGTGATTGCCACTCATGGTGCTAGCCTTACGCAGAAATAGCCAAATATTATTCCATACAAGTAAAAGGAGCCGTTATGAGGCTCCTTTTTATTCACACCGACGTTCGACAAATGCACTGAGAAAATGATCGCCTTTAGTTTTTTGTATTCTCACATAGTAAGAAATGTAGCATTATTTTGTTTATAAATTCCTACCAAGTAAGAATACAATTTGATCACTATCAATCGAAAACGCTACAACAATAGCGTGAACTCTATGAAACAGAATAGCGGACAGGTTAACGAAAAAGTTCTTCAACTATTAATGCAGGTGGCGGTCAATGATGAGCCGATCACAGCCAAACAGTTGAGTGAACAATTAGGCACACCGATCAGTAGTCTTTACCGTCATTTGAAGTTGCTAAAAGAGTGGAATCTGATCGAGGAAAGTCCAAATGACAAAACCTTGATCATCGGTCCAGCAGCACTGCTATTGATGCGCAGTTATGAAACGAGTCAACACGACTTAGATGTCGTTGACGCAGTGTTGAACCGCTTACAGAAACAGACGGGTGAGATGGCGGCTTATATGGTGCCTGTTGGTTACAGAGCATTGTGTGTGAGTCGCAAAGAGAGCATGCAGGCGCTTCGTTGCAGCTACGTCCAGGGTCAAAGTCAACCCCTGTTACGAGGCGCCTCATCCAAAGTTATGTTGGCTTATATGCCAGCAACGCGATGTGAAAAAATCTTGCGCTATTTTGGGGAACAAGAACGCCACGAACAGTGGAAGCTGGAACTGGAGCAAATCCGCAATCAGGGATATGCCGTTAGCACCTCAGAAATTGACTCTGGTGTTTCTGGTATCAGCGCACCGGTAATGAAAGGCTCCAAACTGATCGGTGCAATTTCAGTAATGGCTCCTGCTCATCGAGTTCAATTAAATCAACAGAGGATCATTCTTCACGTACTTCAAGCAGCGAGGGCATTGCCCCCAGAAAGGTAATTCATATGTTTGGCCTATTTCGACGTAATAAAGATCAAAATCTCACAGGGATGTTGTCTCATCGTTTAGCTCTTCTCACGGTTAGTGAAAAGCTCAAGCCGATGAAGCTGGTGGATTTCGAAATGGCCGATCAAAGCTTGGAAGAGATTTATCAGTGGATTGAAGAGCTGGATGGTTTTAGCTGGTTAAATGGTGGGCACTACAACCTTACTGCTCAGCCAGTGACCAAATACCAGCATCAGTTGAGCCGTTACCTTGGTACTGAGACATTGCCAGTTGTGTTTACTAATAACAGTGAAACCTTGCTCCACTCGTTGCCTCTGTTGCATTCCTCTAGACAAGAGCTTGGCATTGTTCATATTGGTCGAGACTTTGAACTCAAGGCGTCACTAGAACCCGTTCAAGGCAGCGCATACCATTTTGCTCTTGCTCGCTACAATGAGTGTCGTCTGTTCTGCCTAGGGGTTGATATTAACCAGCATACAGAGCGTTTGTTAGAATACGCTGAAGACTTAGGTTGTGATTGGATGACGGGTGAAGAATGCAGCTTCAGTCATCGTTTTCAAGTCAAGAATCAGTTGGCGAGCTTTTTAGCGCACTGTAATGATGTGGTAGTAAACATCGACTTATCTTGCCTCTACCCAGTCTCGAGATTGGAGCAAGGCACGGCATTGGATGTGCAGATGGTCAATCGTATGATTCGTCAGTTACTGATTTCCGGAAAGGTGCGTCAGGTACAATTGGTGGGTTATAAAGATAAACATCTTTACTCAAAACAGACGCAAAGCATCATGCATGAGTTAACTCAGCTGTTTCCTTTCAGCCATAGAGCCGCCTAATTTTCATTGCGATAAAAACACAAAAGCTGGCGGTTAAGCCAGCTTAGTACGGTGGGTTAGCACATTAAGATGATTTGCTCGCGTTTTTGTTCGACTCTTTCCAGTATTGAATGCGTACGCGATGCAATTGTGCTTTTCTCATTTTCTTCATGATAATCCCTCACTTAAAAAACAAACATGCTCCTCAATGAGCTTATGTGGATGTAGTTCCTCATGAACAATCAACAATGTAGCTACCAAATCTGAAAAGATCTAGGTTTTTGATCACATTTTTTTGTACGTATTACACTATTTATCAGTCAAAAGTGAACCATAGCGCACTTTAATGAAGTTGAAATGTAAATTCACTCTTTCTGTCTATTTTTATTAATCAATATGAAACAATAGCTTAACTTGTTTGTCATGCTAACTATCTACGATCTGCGCCAAAGAGATAAAAACTACTTAAGCAAGGAGTCAGCAATGTGGGATCGTGACAGTCAGGATTCTCAATTCAGCCAAATGATCGACGCGCGTTTATCACGTCGTCGTTTTTTAGCTGGTACCGCAGCCGTTAGTGCAAGTGCATTTCTTTCACTAAACCCAATTACTAAGGCTTTTGCCGCTAACAACGACAGTTCACTGCTCAACTTTGAAGCGGTTCCTGCTTCGACGGCCGATGCGTTTATTGTACCTAAAGGGTACAAAGCAACGCCGCTGCTGTCGTGGGGAGACCCTATTTTCCCAGATGTCCCTGAGTTTGACCCGAGTGGTAAGCAAGGTTCTAAGGCTCAATTGCGTCAGTTTGGTGATAACACGGATGGGATGAGCCTATTTCCTATTAGCGAAGACCGAGCGGTTATCGCGGTAAATAATGAATACACCAATTACGATCTACTGTTTGATCATGGTGGTAAAGCCATGACTGCCGACGATGTGTTAAAAGCTCAGGCTGCACACGGTGTTACGGTATTTGAAATCATTCGAAAAGGCGGTGAGTGGAAGCTGGATAAAAATGGCATGCGAAACCGCAGAATTACAGCCAACACTGAAATGAAACTAACCGGGCCTGCGGCTGGTCATGATTTAATGAAAACTGAGCTGGATCCTTCAGGAATGAAGCCGCTGGGCACGTTTAATAACTGCGCGAATGGTCAAACGCCTTGGGGAACATACCTAACTTGTGAAGAGAACTTCAATGGCTACTTTGGTACTAGAGCGAGTGCCGATCTTAGCGCTGACCATAAACGCTACGGAGTAAAAGCCGCACCAAGTAAGTATCAATGGCACGATAGTGATGAGCGTTTTGATGTTGCCAAGCACCCAAATGAACCTCACCGTTTTGGTTGGGTAGTAGAAATTGACCCGAATGACCCCACATCAACCCCACTTAAGCGCACGGCTTTAGGCCGATTTAAACATGAAAATGCCGCATTATTGGTGGATGACAGTGGTCATGTTGTGGTGTACCTAGGCGATGATGAGCGTGGTGAGCACCTGTACAAATTTGTCTCTAAGAACACATACCAGCCGGGTAATGACCAAGCGAATCGCAACCTACTTGAAGAAGGCACATTGTATGTGGCGAAATTCGAGATGGATGATAAAGAACTGCGCGGTAAAGGTCAGTGGATCGAGCTTACGCATGGTAAAAATGGGCTAACAAAGCAGAATGGTTTTATGGATCAGGCTGAAGTGATGATCTTTGCCCGTCGTGCGGCAACGCAAGTGGGGGCAACAACTATGGATCGTCCTGAGTGGGTCGCGGTTCACCCAGATAACAAGCATGTATTCTGCACCTTAACCAACAACAAAAATCGTGGTGTTAAAGAGGGACAGCCTGTAGGTGGTCCTAACCCGCGTAAAGAAAACCACTATGGTCAGATTGTGCGTTGGATGCCGAAGAACGGATCTCACATCAGTGACAATTTTGAATGGGATCTCTACTTGATTGCCGGTAACCCACAAGTGCATCAGGGTAGCCTGTATGCAGGCAGTGACAACATTAATGCAGATAACATGTTCAACAGCCCTGATGGTATTGGTTTTGATAGCGCGGGTCGCTTGTGGATTCAAACTGACGGCAATTACTCGAACAAAGGAAATTTTGCGGGTCAAGGTAACAACCAAATGTTGTGTGGTGATCCTATGACGGGCGAAGTGCGTCGTTTCCTTACTGGCCCAGTTGCTTGTGAGATTACCGGCCTTACTTTTTCAGCAGACTATAAAACCATGTTTGTTGGTGTTCAGCACCCAGGTGAAGACGGGGCACCTTCGCACTTCCCTGGCGGGGGTAGCACTAAACCGCGTTCAACCATTATGGCGATTACCCGAGAAGATGGTGGCGTGATTGGCGCATAAACACTCATAAACTGGGTTTTAAAACGGGGCTTTGTGCCCCGTTTTTGTGTTGCTACAGGCGAGTTTGCGATAATTATGCATGTGTAGGCATAAAATTTGTGATCTTCTATTCATTCACCACTAAATATAGTTGCTTCACGTGTACGGTATCACTATATTGAAAAGGCATCTCAGTAACTTAAAGGTGTAGAGAATCGAGTAAACTCCCAAAGTAAATACGAATAAACTGAACCCAAATCGACACACAGGGCTTAACGAACCCATCGTTAAGAGTGAATCGACAAACGTAATAGAACTAAGTATTTCCGTAGGCCTTTTGCTTTATCTTTCTCAAAAAGTCACATCTTCAAGTTATCGATACTTTGTTGATAACCACGGAGGAGGTTTGGTTATGCTATCACTTGGTCTTGTCGCTTTAGGCGTATTCGTATTCTTCTGCAGTTGGATAGTTCAACATGGTGTCCCTGTGTTGGGAATGAAACTCGATGAAGACGATTTGTTGCTGATCTCCGAGATGTCTGGTGAAGATGTTCTCGAGGCGTAAATGATGAAAAGTACAAAACACGTGAAAAGGAGCCAGTGGCTCCTTTTTGCGTTTTATCCCTCTCAACTAATTCAACTGATTTTTCATGACTTGCCTAATGGTGTCAAAGCGAGCCGGAATTTGTCGGTGTCGTTTAGTCAGCAGATAGAGAGTTTCAATCACTTCACTTTTGGGCTGATAGACGGCGATTTGCTCTTTGAGTGGAAAAGCCTCTAGAGCGCTTTTAGGCAAGATAGTAAACCCATGTCCTTGCGCGACAGGCAATAAAATCTGACTCAGTTGATTGATGTATCCCGTCGTCGGGATTTGATTGATATTGATCGCGGCAAGTTGGCTTTCCCCGCAGCGTGAAAAATAGAGCGACAAGTAGTGTTCGGCATCAGGGTGTCTGATCAGTCCGAGCTCTTTAAGCGCTTTTTCATCGAGTTTTTTGGCCATCTTTTCTTTAGGTAGCATCAGGCATAACGGCTCAGAACCAAACTTATGTGAATCAATACGTGGATCAGTAGGCTCGTTTGCCACAATCCCCAAGTCGACCTCGCCCTTGATGACGTCGGCAAGGATTTTGTGGTGAGGAGCCGCTTCCAGCAGGGGAATCAGCTCTGGGTGTTTACATTGTAAATTGAGCAGATGAGGGTAGAGCAGTAACGCCAGTGAACCCGAACAAGAGACAGACACCAGACCACTGTACGGATCGTCTTGGCTAAGTGAACTCAACATCTTTTTTTGTTCAGATTCTAGTTGGTTGGCGTAGTCATAGACTGTTCTTCCCGCTTCTGTGACGACAAATGTTTTGTTGTGTCTTTCGATTAACGCATGTCCGCAGATGTGTTCTAGTTTTTTGATATGCTGACTGACACCGGGTTGCGTCATAAACAGTTTTTCTGCGGTTTTGGTGAAGTGGCCGGTATCAACCAAAGTGACAAATGTTTTTAGCCAAGAAGGGTTTAGCATCAATACTGTCCATAACAAAAAATTATCTAACCTAGTTTAGGTGATAACACATTGTTTTGGTAGGGGAAGCTAGCCTAGGCTCGCCGTACGATTTACGCTGCGTTGAGCTCTATCGCTAACGCTTTTCCATTGCCGCGAAATTGATCTATGGTCGAGGCAAATGACGTGGAGATATTGAGTAAGCGTGAGTCGGGATGCTCGGCCAGATATCGGCTCTTTCCCTCATCACTTTCTAACTTGTCCCAATCGCGATGAATCGAACGGGCAAAGTGTAAGGTGGTGGCCATTTTAGGTGAAATCTCTGCGTCGCGTGGTTGGTCAAAATTGGCGATGGCGTCAATCATGACATCTGGGAAGTGCCAGCTCTTGGCTAACTTCGCTCCTAATGTTGGCGCAGTGATATCAAGAATTTCTTCCTGAACTGCGATGGCATTTTCTCCTGCTTCTACCCGAGCGGTGATGATTTTGGCCTGTTCTGGAACCAGCGCATGGATCATCAGTTCACCGATATTGTGCAAGATACCTGTGGTAAAAGCTTCGTCTCCATCCATATCGGTCACATTGGCGATCTTACTGGCAATAATGGAAACTTCAAACGTCTCTTCCCAGTATTTACTGATATCTAAGGTTGGTAGCTTAGGAAATACCCCTGACAGCACTGAAACCACAACTAACGTCCTCACCGGTGCAGTACCAACGCGAACCAGTGCCTCGTTGACTGAGGATATCGTTTTGTTGCCGCCAAAATGCGCAGAGTTGGCTAATCTGAGTAAGCGTGCGCTCAAGACCTGATCGGTGGCAATTTTATTGGCAAGAAGTCTGAAGTCAACGTCGTCTTTGGTCACCATGTCTAGCAGTTCTTGAAGAATTTTTTGAATCCTTGGTAGCTCGTTCAAACGAGATAGTAGTGCCTCCTGGCTCATAATTCTCTCCTTATTCCCGTGAGCTAAACTACTATAGTTCACAATGGACGCCCCCTCCATCTGACGGATAAATAATTGATGTAATCGGTGAAAGTTTATTGTTATGATTTGTGACCAATAGTCGGGGAGCCTGCCCAATAGGATTAAGGCTGAGATCGCAAAGCGAGACCCGTTGAACCTGATTCAGTTAGCACTGGCGTAGGGAACTATATGTATATCGACCGTTCGGTCGTCATACTGGCATTCGATGGAGAAATCGGCTCATTGAGCTCTCTCTGCTTATCGCCATAGGTTCTTGTACGTCTTGTTGTAGGAGCCAAAATGCCACACTCTCAAGACACACCACCTATTGTACTCACTATTGCCGGCTCAGATAGCGGTGGTGGTGCTGGTATCCAAGCCGACATTAAGGCGATATCCGCGACGGGCAGTTATGCCTGTTCAGTCATTACGGCGGTTACCTCGCAAAATACACTCGGTGTTAGTGCCATTCATCCTATCCCTGTCGAACATATTGAGAGCCAACTCGACGCTGTTTTCTCCGATCTTAATGTGGTTGCTGTCAAAGTTGGAATGCTCGCGGACGCTGATATCATCGCGATGGTTGCGAGAAAAATTCGTCAGTATCAACCCAAGTATTTAGTGGTGGATCCGGTCATGGTTGCAACCAGTGGTGACCCGTTATTAGCCCAATCGGCGGTCGAAACATTGAAACAGCAGCTTCTTCCTTTAGCGGACTTGATTACCCCGAACTTGCCTGAATGTGCCGCTTTGACTGGGAGGGATATTCCTCACAATGAAAGCCAGATGACGGAGACGATCGATGCACTCAAAGCGCTAGGCGCTAAAGCGGTATTACTCAAAGGTGGTCACTTGAAGAAAACGGATAAGAGTAGCGATCTGTTGATTGAGCAAAACAGCAGCGAAGTGTTGAGCTCCAAGCGAATTGAAACCAAAAATACCCATGGCACGGGGTGTACTCTCTCATCAGCGATTGCCTCTTATTTAGCTCAGGGTCATCGCCTACATAAGGCGGTGTATCTCGGCAAACAGTATATCTCTCAAGCCATCTCTCAAGCAGATCAGCTTAAAGTGGGGCAAGGACATGGCCCTGTAAACCATTTCTTCTGTGGTCATGTCAATGTTCGCTAGTCGCATGAGTGATAAAGCCCCAAAGCGTATTGGATTGGTGGAGGTGAGTTAACTTTCACCAATTTGACATTGAACTGATAATTTCTGCCAGTGAAGTAAACTACTATTCCTTCTCCTCTTGTGCTGCTGTGAATCTATATCGTGAAAAATCTGTTGAAAAATAAGCGTGATGGTCTGGTGCTGCTTGTGGCATTTTTGCTGGTTATCGCGCCGATGTCGTTAATTGTGAGTCATATTGATCTACTCAGTGAAGTGAATGACTTTACTGGGATAGTTTTCTCCGTACTGACTGATTCTGCGGGTTCTTCAGGTTTTTTGTTTTCACTTTCGCTTTTGGTGTTTATCACTTGGCGAATAATAGGCAACCATCCTGAATTCACTAATAAAATGGTGCAACTAGCGATTATTCTGGTGATCGGTTTTGCTGCTAAAGCGGGCTTAAAGCATTTGACCGAAAGCCCACGCCCATACACCGAGTTGCTCGCGTATCAGTTACTCATCCCCAAACCAGAACACTTCTACAAACTAGACTCCTTGCAAAAATCTCAAGTGATAGATGAGATTTCGCAACAAGTCACCGAGTGGAGAACCCGTCACTGGCAGGGCGAAAAAGACTACTCATTTCCATCAGGACACACGATTTTTGCGGCGATTTGTTTAGCGTTTTTTGGTGGTATCTTTGTTAGCAATAAACGCTACACACTTGCGGCTTTACTCGGTTGTTGGGCTGTGGCTGTTGCCTATAGTCGATTGTGGTTAGGTATGCATAGGCCTATCGATTTAGTCGGCTCTATTGCATTCGTTGCGGCGGTTTATGCTGCTGTTCCCCGATTTGACTGGGCAGTCAATAAGCTGCTTTCTAGGCGGATGAGTACGACTCACTAGCCAAGTAGTGGAGAATTGATTATAAAGTTTTGTTATTATTTTTATAATTAATGATAATTTCAAGTAATTCTCTGCACGCCATATACTCTGCTCATCGAAACAAACAAATGAAATGTATTTGGAGCAGATTATGAAAATGAATCACGTGGGCATCATGGTTGGCGATATGGAACAAGCGGTTGAGTTCTACACTCAAGCTCTAGGTCTTAGCATTGTGATGAACAATACTAAAGTTGTTGAAGAACGCGAGACGGCGATTGGTCGCATGTGTATCGCAGTATTCGGTGAAGGATTTAAAGGTTTCAACATCGCCCACTTAGTGACAATTGATGGCATCGGCGTGGAATTATTTGAAATGAAAGAGCGTCAGGAACGTCATGAGGTTGATTTCTCGCGCTTGGGTATCTTCCACTTCTGTCTACAAACAGATGACTTCGAAGCTGTGATGGAAAAAGTTGAGAAGTTTGGCGGTAAGGTACGTATGGATGTGATGCGCTACCATCCAGAAGACGACAGCAAGCCAGCAAAAATGGTCTACCTAGAAGACCCGTTTGGTAACTTGTTCGAGCTTTACTCACATACTTACGAAGAGACATACGCTTCAGATTACGAGTAATTATCGACGATTTTAGAGAGGATTGGTGCTGCACCAATCCTTTTTTCTTGTCATATACTCTTGACCTTTACCTAGGGGTAAGGATTAACATCCATAGTTCATAGATAAAGGTACGCCATGACTCATCCACTTAAATCATTAATGATTGTGATTTTCAGCATTGTTGCAATGTTGATGTCGAGTTATGCCGCCAGTTCTCCGTCGATGGTTTCGATGATGTTCGCTATGGACTCCAGTGTGCAGATGTCGCATCAGCAACATGCCTCTGACCAGCCTGAATCTTTACAGACAACCAAAACGGATTGCCACTCTTTCGTTGAAGAACTTCGAAGTTCACACTCAATGGATAAGCAACCATCAACAAATACGGTGAGTTGTTCTAGTTCAGATGATGGCCCGCATCGCTGTTGTGTTTCAGCTTGTTCGACGACCTTCTACCCTATCCAACATACTCAGTCTCTGAGTGATATTACCTATTCGCTTGCTTTGCATTATCCGCTTACCATTGGTAACAAGATCATGCGTCCACAAAGCTTCCTGCGTCCACCTTCCGCTTAGTTCTTAAATTACAACTCTTTTCTCTTGGTACTGACTGTATTTTCAGCCTGTTCAGGAGTTTCAATTGTGTCTTCAAACAATGAGTAATTATTGTGAATTTAGAACCAAGATTCGTCGCACTGGTAGTCAGTGCGAGTTTGGCGACTTTGCCTGCGTTTGCTTTCGCTCATCAAAAAGGAAATGAAGCGGGTCAAAGAGAGGTCGCAACTAAACAACTGACGTCTCTGATTGAGGCGGCGTTATCCCACGATGGCAACCGAACCGAGTTTTCCGCCAAGGCACAAGCAATGCGTGCAAATGGCATAGCCAGTGCCACTTTGATGGATCCCAAGCTGAAAGTCGGCGTGGGTGGCTTACCCGTAGATAGCTTTCAGTTCGATAAAGATCCTATGACCAATATCTCTGTTGGTTTGATGCAGCAGTTTGAGCGCGGGTCAACGCTAGAGCTCAAGCAAAAGCAAGCTAACCAGCAAGCGGATGGTCTGACGGCGCAAATAGAAGTCAGAGAACGTGAAGTCGCCAATCAGATGACTCAGCTATGGCTAGAATTGGGCTATTTGCAACACGCACAGCGATTATTGGATGAAAATCGTCGTCTGATGGTCGAGATGGAGCAATATCTTCAGACCAATTATTCAATTGGCAAAAGCGAAGCTCAAGACTTGCTCAATGCACAACTTCAAGTCAATAAGCTCGATGAAAAACTACAGGCCAACCGCCAGCAACAACGTCGAATTGTGGCTCAGCTTTCGGAGTGGCTCGGGTCTCAATGGCTCGATAGTGCTTCTACCCTCAAGGCAAGTAATCAACTCAACTGGGCGGTGTTAGATAGCAAACTCGCTCAGGCTGGTCAGTCAAACCATCTGTATCCGCTGCTCAATCAGCACCCGATGATCAAGATGGCTGAACTGAATGTGTCAGTTAATCAGACTCAGGTAGAGATGGCAGAGCAGGCTTATACGCCACAGTTTGGCGTTGAAGTGATGTACGCCTATCGACAGGCCAACGGTATGAATGGACAGCCAGCTTCGGATCTTGTCAGTGCTTACCTGACGATGGATATTCCTCTGTTTACTGGCAACCGTCAGGACAACAACCTCGCCGCGGCTCAGTATCAGGTTGGGGCGGCGTTATCCCAGAAAGATACCCTGTTAGCGCAAATGAATGCACAAGCGAATGCCTTGCTCAATGACCGTTCTAACTTAAACGAACGGATCGAACGATACCAATCCAGCTTAATTCCTCAAGCTTCTTCTCGTACCGAGGCGGTTGAACGTGGCTATCAAAATAATACCGCACAGTTCAGTGATGTTATCTCTGCGACGACCGATGAGTTGGCATTGCAGCTTGAACTAGAACGGCTAATGACAGATTGGAATAGGGTGAGCAGCCAGTTGGCCGCCTTATTGGGAGGGTTTGAATATCAGATTACGCCTCCGGCTCAGCGCATGAAAAATTAAAGGAACAGAAGATGACGACATTTAAAGTAGCCAGCGTGGCTTTAGTAGTGGGTGGCGTATTGGGCTTTGCGGCCAGCATGTATTTGCCGAGTGCAAACCATGATATGAGTGTGGCGCAAGCTTCAGAATCTGTCTCTAACAGTGAGCCTCTGTACTGGGTTGCGCCGATGGATCCAAACTACAAGCGTGATAAACCGGGTAAGTCACCGATGGGGATGGATCTTATCCCCGTTTATGCAGAAGACCAAAATAACGGAGCCAGCCAGCCTGGTACCGTTACTATCGATCCCTCGGTGGAGAACAATCTAGGCGTGAAAACCGCACAGGTAGAGCTTGCAGAACTTGCGCCTCGTATTGAAACGGTTGGTTATATCGCCTTTGATGAAAGTAACCTATGGCAGACCAACGTACGCGTGTCTGGTTGGGTTGAAAAACTCTATATCAACGCGGTCGGTGAAAAAGTTGAAAAAGGCAGTGTGCTGTTTTCTCTTTACTCTCCTGAACTGATCAAAGCACAAGAAGAGTTACTCAGTGCCCATCAGACCCAACGTAAGGGCATGATTAAAGGGGCGACTGAGCGATTAGTCACCCTTGGTGTCGATAGGGCGCAAATCAGTGACATCGTGCGCCGTGGTCAGGCTCAGCAGACCATCGAAATTAAAGCGCCAGCGGATGGTGTCATTGCTAGCCTGAATATTCGTGAAGGTGGCTACCTATCTCCGGCTCAAGCAGTCATTAGTGCTGGACCGCTGAAAGAGGTTTGGGTCGATGCTGAAGTGTTTGAGCGACAGGCTCATTGGATAAAACAGGGCAGCAGTGCGTCGATGACACTTGATGCCATCCCAGGTGGTGAGTGGCAGGGTGAGGTCGACTATGTCTATCCGATCCTTGACCCTAATACGCGAACGTTACGCGTGCGTCTGAAGTTCCCAAATCCTCACGGGGAACTGAAACCGAATATGTTTGCCAATGTTGCTCTTAAACCTGTAAGTAGCGAAAAAGTGCTGACCATTCCTCGCTCATCGGTAATCCGTTCTGGAGGCATGGCTCGTGTGGTACTGGCTGAAGGTGAAGGAAATTATCGCTCTGCACGTATCGAAGTCGGTCGTGAAGCTGGCGATAAAGTCGAAGTGCTTAAAGGGCTTGAACAAGGGCAAGCGATCGTCACCTCGGCTCACTTCCTGCTTGATTCTGAATCAAGTCAAAGTGCAGATCTGTCAAGAATCAACGGTGTAGAAGCACCCGCTGAAACGGTTTGGGCGCAAGGTGAAATAACGGATGTTATGGCACAGCACCGAATGTTAACGATCAGCCATCAGCCAGTTCCTGAATGGAATTGGCCAGGCATGGTGATGAACTTTGATCTCGCGGAAGGTGTTGACATTGATGCGCTGGCTCAAGGGCTGGCGTTGGAGTTTGCAATGCAGAAGACGCCAGAAGGCAAATATCAGATCGTCGACTACAAGGTTGGCGATGGCCTTGTTGCGGCTGAAGTATGGATGAGTGGTGATATATCGATGCTGATGGCCGATTTCAATATGATCACTTTAAAGCATCTGCCTATCGCCGAGTGGAGTTGGCAAGCGGGTGAAATGAACTTTTCTGTTGGAGATGAAGTGGATCTTTCTGGTTTTGAGGAAGGTGAGAAAGTTCGATTTCTAGTGGCTAAAGAAGGCACCGATTATCAATTGAAGCAACTGGTTCGCGCTAAGGAGGCATTATGATTGGTGCCATTATCCGTTGGTCAATCAGTAATCGTTTACTGGTATTGCTGGCGACTGCCGCACTGATCTTGGCGGGTCTTTACAGTGTAAAAAATACGCCAGTGGATGCGATTCCAGATCTCTCTGATGTGCAGGTGATCATTAAGACCAGCTATCCGGGACAGGCTCCACAAGTGGTCGAAGACCAAGTTACCTATCCCTTAACGACAGCCATGCTGGCTGTGCCGGGCGCTGAAACGGTACGGGGTTACTCATTTTTTGGTGACTCGTATGTTTACATCATCTTTAACGATGATACCGACATGTACTGGGCACGCTCGCGAGTTTTAGAGTACTTGAGTCAAGTTGCTCCTAACTTGCCTGCAAGCGCCAAGCCGACGTTAGGTCCAGATGCGACAGGGGTTGGCTGGGTATACAGCTACGTTTTACAGGATAAAACAGGCCAGCACGATTTAGCGCAACTTCGTAGTTTGCAGGACTGGTTCCTCAAATATGAGCTGCAAACCGTAGCGGGTGTATCTGAAGTCGCTACCGTTGGCGGTATGGTCAAACAGTATCAGGTGCAAATTGACCCTGCCAAGCTGCGTGCCTACGACCTCACCCTGCAACAAGTCAATATGGCGATTCAAAATGGTAACCAAGAGACTGGCGCATCAGTGGTTGAAGTGGCCGAAGCTGAGCATATGGTTCGCACCACAGGTTATCTCTCGAGCATAGAAGATATCCAGGCACTGCCACTAAAAGTGACCCAAAAAGGTACCCCGTTGCTGCTTGGTGATATTGCCGACATCAACATCGGGCCGCAAATGCGTCGTGGTATATCGGAACTGAACGGTGAAGGGGAAGCGGTTGGTGGCGTGATCGTGATGCGCTTTGGTGAGAACGCCAGTCAGGTGATTGCGAACGTCAAAGACAAGCTCAATGAGCTACAGCGAAGCTTACCGGAAGGGGTTGAGATTGTTGCGACTTATGACCGTTCAACACTGATCGATTCGGCGGTCGAAAACTTGTGGAAGAAACTGGCGGAAGAGTTCATCGTCGTGGCGATAGTTTGCGCTCTGTTCTTATTCCATATTCGTTCTTCGCTTGTTATCGCCTTGAGCTTACCGGTTGGTATCTTATCTGCGTTTATCATCATGCATTGGCAAGGCATCAACGCCAACATCATGTCACTGGGGGGGATTGCGATTGCCATCGGCGCCATGGTTGATGGGGCGATCGTCATGATCGAGAACGTGCACAAGCATATAGAACGCACACCACTAACGGATAAGAACCGTTGGCAGGTGATTGGTGATGCCGCTCAGGAAGTGGGTGCGCCATTGTTTTTCTCATTGTTAATTATTACCTTGAGCTTTGTGCCTGTATTTGCACTGGAAGGCCAGGAAGGCAAGATGTTTTCGCCACTCGCCTTTACCAAAACTTACGCCATGGCAGCGGCAGCAGGTCTTGCGATCACCTTAGTGCCAGTATTGATGGGCTATTTCATTCGAGGCAAAGTTCTGCCTGAAGATAAAAACCCAATCAATAGGGGACTCATCGCGCTCTACAAACCTATGCTTAACTTCAGCCTAAAGTACCCTAAAAGTGTTTTGCTGCTGGCAATGGCATTGATGGCATCGGCCTACTATCCGACAGCTAAGCTAGGCAGTGAGTTTATTCCTCCTTTGGATGAGGGAGATTTGATGTACATGCCGACCACTTACCCAGGGATCTCGATAGGTAAAGCACGTGAGCTACTGCAACAAACCAACAAGCTGATCATGACCGTCCCTGAAGTGGAAACTGCATGGGGCAAGATTGGTCGAGCGGACACGGCGACTGACCCAGCACCTCTCACCATGATTGAAACCGTGATTCAGTTGAAACCGCGCGATCAATGGCGTGAAGGGGTTACAACGGAATCGCTACGTCGGGAGTTTGATCAACTGGTGCAATTCCCTGGTTTGACTAACGCATGGGTCATGCCGATCAAAACACGTATCGACATGCTGGCGACCGGGATTAAGACCCCGATTGGCATCAAGATCTCAGGTCCACAATTGAGTGAAATTGAGAAAATTGGTGCTCAGTTAGAGCCTATCTTAAATCAGGTGACGGGGACGGCCTCTGTCTATGCTGAGCGTGTTGCTGGTGGTCGCTATGTCACGATTGATATCAAGCGCAGAGCGGCTGCCCGTTATGGCCTAAGTATCAAAGATGTACAGCAGGTGGTTTCCACAGCAGTCGGCGGCATGAATGTCGGGGAAACCATTGAAGGGTTAGAGCGCTATCCAATCAACGTTCGTTATCCTCAAGACTACCGTGATTCAGTGGTCAAATTGCAGAACCTGCCTCTGGTGACGCCCAACGGCGCTCGTATTGCACTGGCGGATGTTGCTGATATTCGTTATGAAGACGGCCCTCCGATGATCAAGACCGAAAACGCACGTCCAAATGGTTGGGTATTTGTTGATATTGATGGTCGAGATCTGGGTTCTTATGTTGCCGACGCACAACAGGCGGTGGCTGAGCAGCTTGTGCTCCCTGCGGGTTACTCGTTGGTTTGGTCGGGACAGTACGAATACATGGAACGCGCTAAAGAACGCTTGGGCGTTGTGGTTCCCATCACCATCGCCATCATCATGCTGCTGCTCTACTTCAGCTTCCGTCGTATTGGCGAAGTGCTGATCATCATGATGACTTTGCCACTTGCGATGGTCGGTGGCTTATGGCTGATGCACTACCTTGGTTACAACTTCTCGATAGCAGTAGGGGTTGGATTTATTGCCTTGGCCGGTGTCGCGGTCGAGATTGGGGTCATCATGTTGGTTTACCTCAATCAGGCATGGCATTACACCAAACTAGCAGCCTCGGATAATCAGCAGCCACTGCAACTGGAAGATCTCACCGACGCAATTCGCCAAGGTGCGGGACTCCGCGTCCGTCCTGTAATGATGACCGTACTGACCGTCATTATTGGCTTGATACCGATTATGTACGGCCAAGGAACGGGGTCTGAAGTGATGCAACGTATTGCCGCACCGATGATTGGTGGTATGGCATCAGCACTACTGCTTACTCTGTTGGTGTTACCAGCGATTTTCAAATTGTGGAAGCAGCGAGAAGTGGCTGCTCAACCAAATAAACAATAACCCTACGACTTGATCAGCCTCCGGATGTTCTGAGGCCGAACTAAACTAGAAATTAAGGAAAGAACAATGAAAAAGACACTACTATCAATCATGTTAAGCGTTACTGCGATGGGCGCACAGGCCAATGTTGATCACGCTAATATGAATCATGGTGAGATGGGCGCTTCGAAAATGGACCACTCTATGATGATGAATATGGAAGGGATGTCGGATGTCGGCATGCCAGCAAAAGGCGCAAAACCTGACAAAGTGGTTCACGTGCTTTTAAGTGATGATATGAAAATTCGCTTTAAACAAGACGTGAAAATTGAGCCAAATGACGTGGTTCAGTTTGTTGTGTTAAACACTGGCAAAATGAATCATGAGTTCACTATTGGCTCGGAACAGGAGCAACTGAAGCACCGTGAAATGATGAAAACCATGAGTGCAGGTCATATGCACGACTCAGGAAACTCAGTTACCGTTGAACCTGGTAAAGCCAAGCAACTGCTATGGCATTTCCATGGCGATAGCAATGTAGAGCTAGCCTGTAATATTGCCGGTCACGCTGAAGCGGGCATGGTTAAGAAGATGGCGCTTTAGTCTCCATCTTTATTCCAAAAAGGCAGCCAAGGCTTAATGCCGATCAGTTAAGGCTTAAATGATCGGTTGAACGATCCTTTCAAGGTGTCAAAATCCGAGTGTATTCCAGACACTCGGATTTTTTTATGTTTCTAAGACAAGCACTTAACCAAGTTCATCAATTCTCTGTTGAGCAACTCT